>NZ_JBQQOC010000003.1:0-167119 GCF_052264515.1 Candidatus Corynebacterium faecigallinarum | reverse complement strand
CCCCTACGTGCTACCCGAGGACTTCGGCATCACCGGTGACCTGGCGCAGGAGATTCTCGACTGGACGAGCTATTTCCAGCGGAACTTCGACACGCTCAACGACGACCCGGACGGACGACCGACCTAGAAGGACGGTACGTGAGGTCCACCAACGAGAACCGCGCACTGGCAGGTCTCCCGAGGTTCGAGGTGCCCAGGAGTGCGATCACACCCACGAACCCTCCAGCCCCCGACGACGAGGGGGTGGTCGTCCTGGACATGTGGGACGGTTCATAGCCGCCTGGCTTCCGGTTTGACGGACCGAAAGTGTGCCGAGCCTCCCACGGTTCCGTCTCCGACAGCCACGACACCGTCCACGTCCGCGGCGCCCGCGCCAACAACCTGAAGAACATCGACGTCGACAGTGGCTCACACGACCGCCCGAACGAGGGAACACCGTCCGGTATAACGGGACGAATGAGTGCTGACCCCGCCCACGACTTGTCCGTTGCGTCCCCCGACTCCCACGACACCATCCACGTCCGTGGTGCCCGCGCCAACAACCTGAAGAACATCGACGTCGACATCCCTAAACGACGTCTCACCGTATTCACCGGAGTCTCCGGATCGGGCAAGTCCTCCCTGGTCTTCGGCACTGTGGCCGCCGAGTCCCGCCGCCTGATCGACGAAACCTACAGCGCCTTCGTCCAGGGCTTTATGCCGAGCCTGCCGCGTCCCGACGTCGACGTGCTCGAGAACCTCTCCCCGGCGATCATCATCGACCAGGAGCGCATGGGCGCGAACTCCCGCTCCACCGTCGGCACCGCCACCGACGTCTCCTCCCTGGTCCGCATCCTGTTCAGCCGACTGTCCACGCCGTACGTCGGGGCGTCCGGCCACTTCTCCTTCAACCTGCCCGAAGGCTGGTGCCCCACCTGCGAGGGCACCGGCACCGGTGCCGACATCGACCTGTCCACCTTCCTCGACGAGGACAAGACCCTCAACGAGGGGGCGATCGACGCGCCGGGGTTCAACGTCGGCGACTGGTACTGGAGCGCCTACGCCCACAACGGCCGGCTCGACCCGGATAAGCCAGTCCGCGACTTCACCGAGGAGGAGCGTGAGTTCTTCCTCTACGCCCCGACCCAGAAGCTCAAGGTCGCGAAAGAAGACAACTCCGGTTTCTCCACCACCACCTACGACGGCCTGGTCACCCGCATCCGCCGCCTGTGGATCGACCGCGACACCCCGCCGAAGCAGAAGCAGATCGTCAACTTCGTCGAGAAGATCAGCACCACCGGCCCGTGCCGCGACTGCCGCGGCGCGCGACTGAAGGAAGCGTCCCGCACCGCCACCGTCGCCGGACGCACCATCGCCGAGTGGAACTCCACCCAGGTCACCGAGCTACGCGAGCTCGTCGTGGGCCTGGAACACGAAGTAACCGTCGACGCCGCGAGCGTCGGCCCGGTCCGCAGCAACCTGCTGGCCATGCTCGACAACCTCATCGACGTCGGCCTCGGCTACCTCAGCCTCGACCGCCCCGCCGGCACGCTCTCCGGCGGTGAGGCGCAGCGCGTGAAGATGATCCGCCACCTCGGCTCCTCACTCTCCGACGTCACCTACGTCTTCGACGAGCCGACGATCGGCCTGCACCCGCACGACATCGCCCGGATGAACGAGCTGCTCCAGCGCATCCGCGACAAGGGCAACACCGTGCTGGTCGTCGAGCACAAGCCGGAGGTCATCGCCGCCGCCGACCACGTCGTGGACATCGGACCGGGCTCCGGCGAGGCCGGTGGCGAGGTCGTCTTCACCGGCAGCTACTCCGAACTGCTGGGTGCCGACAGCACCACCGCCCGCTCCCTGGAGGCTGGCCTGTCGCTGCGCGAGAGCGTCCGCACCCCCACCGGGCACATCAGCCTTGAGCACCTCAACGACAACAACCTGCAGGACGTCGCCGTCGATGTCCCGCTCGGCGTGCTCACCGTGGTCACCGGCGTCGCCGGTTCCGGCAAGTCCTCGATGGTCCACGGTGGCCTGGCAGGACGCTCCGACGTCACCGTCGTCGACCAGTCCGGCATCCGCGGTTCCCGGCGTTCCACGCCCGTGACCTACACCGGTATGCTCGATGACATCCGCAAGCTCTTCGCCCGCGCCAACAAGGACGCCGGTGCCACCCCGGCGCACTTCAGCCCGAACTCCACCGGCGCCTGCCCGATGTGCAACGGGCTCGGCGTGGTCTACACCGACCTGGCGATCATGGCCGGGGTCGCCGCGACCTGTGAGGAGTGCGGTGGCAAGCGGTTCCGCCCCGAGGTCCTGGAGTTCACCCTGGCCGGACGCACCGTCAGCGACGTCCTCGACATGACCGTGCGCGGTGCCCGGGAGTACTTCGCCGAGGAGGTGGCCGGCTGTGCTGGCGGCGGCAAGAGCAAGAGTGCAGGCAATGCCGCCACCCGCGCGGTGATTGCCGTGCTCGACCGGCTGGTGCAGGTCGGCCTGGACTACCTTCGGCTCGGCCAGCCGCTGAACACCCTGTCCGGTGGTGAGCGTCAGCGTCTGAAGCTCGCCGCGAAGATCGGGGAGGGGCTGAACGGTTCGGTCATCGTGCTGGACGAGCCGACCTCGGGTCTGCACCTGGCGGACACCGGAACGCTGGTCACGATGATGCAGTCACTGGTGGACGACGGCCACAGCCTGGTCGTCATCGAGCACAATCTCGCGGTGATCGCCGCGGCCGACCAGATCATCGACGTCGGCCCGGGTGCTGGTCACGAGGGCGGCACAGTTGTTTTCACCGGCACTCCCGCCGAGCTGGTGGCACAGTCCGAGGTCTGGTCCGAGGCTGAAGCAGGGGCCGGGGCCGACCCCGTGTCCTCAGCGGCCCCGTCGAGCCTGACCGGGCACTACCTCGCCGCCGCCGTCGCCGGCTGACCATCCCTCGGCCCGCACCCCGGACAATCGCACCCCGGACTATCGCGCCCCGGACAATCGCGCCCCGGGGCGGCATGGTTCCTCGTCTGACCACCGCGCCGGGTAGCGTCAGAGGGGTGAATGAAGACTCCACCGTTGGCTCCGACTCCGGAGACGCCGGCGACTCCGCCGTAGCCCCTGCGACCCGGGTCGCCGCTGTCATCGTCGATGCGCTGGTCGAGGCCGGGGTCCGAGATGCCGTGGTCTGCCCCGGTTCCCGTTCGGCTCCGCTGGCGCTGGCACTGGCCGAGGCGTCCCGTACCGGACGGCTGCGTCTGCACGTGCGCATCGACGAACGCTCGGGGTCCTTCCTGGCCCTTGGCCTGGCGCGACGTTCCTACCGGCCGGTTCCGATCGTGATGACCTCCGGAACTGCAGTGGCGAACTGTCTGCCGGCGATGGTGGAGGCCACTGCCAGTGGGGTGCCGCTGATGGTCCTGTCGGCGAACCGGCCGTGGGAGATGCTCGGCACCGGTGCGAACCAGACCATCGACCAGAAGGGGATCTTCGGCTCGCACGCGGTGGCGACCATCGGTATCGATGCTGCGGTCGCTGCTACCGCTGCCGCTGCCGACACGGCAGTCCGGGGCGCGGTGGCCGAGGCTGTCGCCGCCACGGCACGCGGGGGAGTGCAGGTGGACGTCCCGTTCGCCCCGCCGCTGGTCCCGCAGACCGCCGACGAGGTGACGCTGGCCGCCCGTGCCGCGCAGGAAGAAGCGCTGCAGGACGCTACGACCACCACCACCGCCGCGTCCTCGCCGGACGCCGATCTTGCCACCACCCGGACCGACCTGCCCACCCTCACCGTCGACCTCTCCCGCCGCACCCTGGTCATCGCCGGGGAGGTCCGCGACCGGGCGTGGGCGGACCGCATCTTCGATGCCCTGGCCGGTGTCCCCACCATCGCCGAGCCTCTGGCATCTGCGCCGGACACCCCGGTGCATCCGGCCGCAGCCGGACTGCTCACCAGCGCCGACGGCGTCACTGCTGACGTCACCGCCGGGCACGGCGGCAACCAGGCGCACAACGACCACCGGGCGACGGTGCGTCCCGAACAGATCGTCCTCGTCGGGCGCACTACACTGCACCGCGGGGTCACCGCGCTGCTGTCCGACCCCGCCATCGACATCCTTGCCGTCACCGACCGGGACAACGCCCCGCAAGTCAACTCCAACCAGCGCGACGGCCGGATGGTCAGCGTCACCGGCGAACACCCCCGCGGCTGGCTCAAGGTCTGTGCTGCCGCCAGCGAGGTCGCCACCGACACCATGCGCGACCTCCTCGCCGAACCGTCGAACTCCTTCACCGGCCTGCACGTCGCCGCCGCGGTCACCGACAGCCTCGCCGACGGGGACGCACTGGTCCTCGGGGCGTCCTCCCCGGTCCGCGACGCCTCGCTGGCCGGCCTGCCGTTCCCGGGCGTGACCGCGATCGCCAACCGTGGGGCGTCCGGCATCGACGGCACGGTCTCCACCGCCGTCGGTGTGGCCCTGGCCCACGCCAGTGCCGAACCCGACCTCGTCCGCGCCCCGCGCACTGTCGCACTGCTTGGCGACCTGACCTTCCTGCACGACATCAACGGACTGGAGTTCGGCCCCGCCGAACCGCGCCCGGACAACCTGGTCATCGTCGTCGCCAACGACGACGGCGGGGCGATCTTCGAGACGCTGGAGACCGGACGGGACGCCCTGCGCACCTTCGCCGACGGCACCGACGTCTTCGACCGCGTCTTCGCCACCCCCACCGCGGCGAACCTGCGCGCTTTGTGCGAGGGCTACGGTGTGGAGCACCACCGGGTCGAGACTCTCGAAGAGCTGCGTCTGGAGCTCGAGAACCACGCCGAGGGTACCGGCGGGATGTTGGTCATCGAAGCCGTGGTCAGTCGTGGACCGCGGGCCCGGATCCATGCCGAACTCGCCGCCCGGACCACCCTCGGCGCCACCGACTCACGCGGCACGCCCGGGAGTGCTGGATGACGACCATCCTGGGGGTCTCGGTCAAGGTGTGGTACAGGCGAACCATTCAGCTGATTCTCGGCCTGTTCGTCCTGGTCACCGCAGTCAGCGGGATGCTCGTCGCCAATGCCGCACTGGGTGACTGGCAGATCTCCCGGGACCGTGGCGTGGCCGTCGCCGAGGTCGTCGACCCCGGCAACGGGACCTTCGGCGAGCAGTCCAAGGTACTGGTGCGTTACCGCGACAGCGAGGCGGTCTACCACTCCCCGGACCGCGGCCTGAAGTACCCCACCGGCCTGAACGAGCGCGAGCGGGTGTGGGTGGAGTACCAGCGCTCCGACACTGAGAACGTCAAGGTCATGGGTCGTTCCTGGACCCTGTCGATCCTGCCGGCACTGTCGGTGTGGGCCATCGGTGCGGCGGTGACCGTCCTGCTGTTGCTGGTGGTCCGCTGGCGGTGGGTGAGACGCACCGGTGAGAAGTTCGGCGGGAAGTTCACTGCCCGTCCATCCTCCGGCAACCAGGCCATGTCAGAGTAGCCCCATGCGTGTCCTCATCGTCGCCGAGAGCTTCCTGCCCGTGGTCAACGGGGTCGTCAATTCCGTCCTGCGCGTGCTGGAGCACCTGCGTACCACCGGGGACGATGCCCTGGTCATCGCCCCGGCGGGCGTGAAGGGGCAGGGGTCGGTCCACGAGTACGCCGGATTTCCCGTCGTGCATGTGCCGGCGTTGTCCCTGCCGGTGGTCAACTCGTTGCCGGTGGGTGTGCCGTCGCGCAAGGTGCTGACCGTGATGCGCGACTATCAACCGGACGTGGTCCACCTGGCCAGCCCGTTCGTCCTGGGTGCCGCCGGTACCGTCGCCGCGAAGAAGCTGGGGACACCGACTGTCGCGGTGTACCAGACCGACGTGCCCGGTTTCGCCGCCAGCTACAACCTGGCCCCGCTGACCAGCGCAGCATGGGGGTTGGTGCGGATGATCCATAACCGTGCGGCACTGACCCTGGCACCGTCCTCGGCGACCATCGCCGAGCTGGAGGCGCGCGGTGTGCAGCGCATCCGCCATTGGGGACGCGGCGTCGACGCCGAACGTTTCACCCCGGACCGGCGCAATGAGAAGTTGCGTCGTACCTGGCTCGGTGAACGCTACGACGGCACCGCTGACCGGCGAGTTGTGGGCTACGTCGGACGCCTCGCCAGCGAGAAGCACGTGGAACGACTGCGTGCCCTGGTGGACAGTCCCGACATCCAACTCGTGGTCGTCGGTGACGGGCCGGAGCGGGCCAGACTGCAACGGGTTTTGCCCGACGCGGTATTCACCGGCGAATTGCACGGTATCGAGCTGGCGGAGGCCTACGCCAGCCTGGATGTCTTCGTCCACACCGGCGAGTTCGAGACCTTCTGCCAGTCGCTGCAGGAGGCGCTGGCCAGCGGGGTGCCGTCGATCGCCCCGAACGCCGGAGGGCCGGTGGACCTCATCGACCACGGTGTCAACGGGGAGCTGCTGGAGGTCGCCCGTTTCGAGGCCGACCTTCCCGGTGCGGTCGACCGGCTGACCTGCGGGGACCACTACAGTTTCCGGGAGCGTGCCCGGGCCGGCGTGCTTCCACGCACCTGGCCGGGCCTGTGCGATGCCTTGCTGGGGCACTACCGTGAGGCGACCGGCGACACCGGACACGACCGGCAGGACGCTCCGAACGTCCCGGTGAGCTGACGCTGCGGAAACGGCGGTCAGTTCGCCCGGTGCGTCCGGTCGGCTAGGCTTGACTCCCGTGTCACGCGCCAGCCTAGAGAAGAACCCGAACGACGTCGCCCGCATGTTCGATGCCGTCGGCAAGAACTACGACATCACCAACACCGTCCTGTCCTTCGGGCAGGACCGGTTGTGGCGCAAGCGCACCCGCCGCCGCCTCGACCTCGCCCCCGGTGACAAGGTCCTCGACCTCGCCGCCGGTACCGCGGTGTCCACCGTCGAACTCAGCGACTCCGGAGCATGGTGTGTGGCCTGCGACTTCTCGAAGGGGATGCTGGCCGCCGGTGCCCACCGTGACGTGCCGAAGGTCTGCGGCGACGGTATGAACCTGCCGTTCCCCGACAACACCTTCGACGCCGTCACCATCAGCTTCGGGCTGCGCAACATCGTCGACCCGGCGGCCGGACTGCGCGAGATGGCCCGGGTGACCAAGCCCGGCGGCAAGCTGACCGTGTGCGAGTTCTCCACCCCGATCGTGCCGGTGTTCCGGACGATCTACATGGAGTACCTGATGAAGGCGCTGCCGGCGGTGGCGACGGCGGTGTCGTCCAACCCGGAGGCCTACGTGTACCTCGCCGAGTCGATCCGCGCCTGGCCCGACCAGGAGGGCCTGGCCCGTCTGGTCAACGACAGTGGTTGGGAGGGCGCCGGCTGGCAGAACCTCACCTTCGGCATCGCCGCGCTGCACAGCGCCACCAAGCCGGTATAAGACGGTCTGGGTCGGCGTAGCTACCCGAACAGCGGTCGGGCGTCCTGCCGGAAGATCCGGTCGACGTGGTTGCTGAGCCGTCCCGCACCCAGCCACAGGCGCGCAGTGAGGTCCCGGTCGTCCGGGGTGACCAGGTTGCCCATCAGGCGTGCCGCCGACCCCATCACCGCCGGCGCCAGCGGGCCGCGCAGGCCTATCGGGCCGATGGCCGACAGCAGTCCGGGCATGGTCAGCAGCATCGCCAGCCGACGGGCCAGCGAGAAGGCGTCGCCGTAGTGCTCGCGCAGATGCGCCGGCCACATGTGGGTCAGGCCCTCGGGGGAGAAGGTGGCGTCATCCAACATCGCCACCAGGTCGGACGCCGACTCCAACGCATAGTCGATACCCTCGCCGTTGAGCGGGTTCACCAGCGCGGCGGTGTCGCCGATCGCCGCCCAGTTCACCCCGGCGACCCGGCTCACCGCCCCACCCATCGGCAACAGGGCACTGGCGATGTCCTGCGGCTGCCCGAGCTGCCACTCCTCGCGGCACTGGTCGGCATAGCCCGTCAGCAGCTTGCGCACATTGACTTTCGCCGGCCGGCTGTCGGTCGACAGCGCACCACAGCCCATATTCACGGAACCGGAGGTCGCGTCGGCATCACCACCGCCATTGCCGGCGGTGCTGTTACCGGCCCCGCCGCTGCCGGCGGTGCTGGTACAGGCATCGTTGCCCAGCGGGAAGATCCAGCCGTACCCCGGCTGTGCGGTCCCCTCAGCGTCACGCAACTCCAGGTGGGAGTGGATCCACGGCTCATCGCCGAACGGGGTGGTGCAGTACGACCGCGCGGCCACGCCGTGCACCAGTCCGCGATGCCAGCGGGTACCCAGCGTCTTCGCCAGACCACTGCGCACGCCCTCGGCGAGCACCAGGAACCGGCACTCGACGGTGACGTCGCCGCGTCCTGCACTGCCGGAGCGTCCTGACGTGGCGCCGGTACGTCCGGCGGCGCGTCCTGCCGAACGGAAACGCACCGAACGCACCCGACGGGCCCCCGCGACCAGGTCATGCTCGGTGTCGACCGCCTTCACCCCGGTCAACAGGCGGGCGCCGGACGCCACCGCGAACTCCACCAGGGAATTGTCCAACGACGACCGCGCGATCGCCGCACCGCGGGGCGGGAACGACGGGTGCTCCGGCCACGGCGCGGCCACCGAACCGCCGAAACCATGCAGCTTCAGACCCCTGATCGCCGGGCTGGACGCCTCGTCCAACAGGTGCCCGGCCCCCATCTTCTCCAGCGCGCCGACCGCCCGCGGCGTCAGACCGTCACCGCAGGTCTTGTCGCGGGGGAAGGACTGCATGTCGGTCAGCAGGACGTCCCACCCAGCCTGGGCGGCAGCGTGTGCGGCGGCGGCACCGGCCGGACCGGCGCCGACGACCAGGACATCGCAGCGTTCGTGGCGGTGCTCGTGGCCAGGCAGGGGAGCCGTCCCAGGTGTTTCAGTCATCGTCTGCTCATTCTGTTCATTCTGTCGCGTAGTGCACGTCCGGTACACAGGGCGGTATTCGCTTATGTTGGCCCCGTGTCGCTGGTCTACAGTAGCGTGAGTGAACGAACCGGCACGTGGAGAGCCGCCGGGGATGCGCACGACGTGAACTTTCAGACGGACATCAGAGGAACAAGGGCGACGTAACTCATGGCAAGCACTAACTCGGATGCACGTGCGGGACTCGACCTCGGGGACGAGGCCCTCAACGTTGCCATTCCGGACGGCCTGGACCGCGTCGAAGCACGCCTCCGTGAGGTCCTGTCGGCCGGGGAGACCTTCCTCACCGACAAGATCAGTCACCTCGCCCTGTCCGGCGGAAAGCGCTTCCGCCCGATGTTCGCCCTGCTCGCCGCCGAGTACGGGAAGAATGCCCCCAGCGAGCAGCGCGACGCCGCCGAGGTGGACGCCGCCGTCATCGATGCCGCCGTGGTTGTCGAACTGACCCACCTGGCCACCCTCTACCACGATGACGTGATGGACGAGGCCGACCGTCGCCGCGGGGCGCCGAGCGCCAACGCACGCTGGTCGAACTCGGTGGCCATCCTCGCGGGCGACTACATCTTCGCCGTCGCCTCCCGGCTGATGGCCGACCTGGGCACCGATACCGTCCGGCACTTCGCGGACACCTTCGGTGAGTTGGTCACCGGGCAGATGCGCGAGACCGTCGGGGCGACCGAGGGGGCGGATGCCGTCGAGCATTACCTGCAGGTCATCCAGGAGAAGACCGGTGTGCTCATCGCCTCCGCCGGCTACCTGGGCGCACTGCACAGCGGGGCGGCCGCGGAGCACCGCGATGCGCTGTTCCGGTTCGGTCGCCACATGGGTCAGGTGTTCCAGATCGTCGACGACATCATCGACATCTGGTCCGACCCGGAGGACTCCGGCAAGATCCCCGGGACCGACCTGCGCGAGGGCGTGTTCACCCTGCCGGTGCTCTACGCGATGAACGAGGACAACGCCGGCGGTGAGCGGTTGCGTGAGCTTCTCACCGGCCCGGTGGCCGACGATGCCCTGGTGGATGAAGCGTTGACGCTCATCCGGGCGTCCGGGGGGCGTCAGCGGGCCGAGGAGGTCGTGGAGCGTTACCGCGGCTACGGCGAGGACGAACTGGCGAAACTGCCGGACGCTCCGGCGACCGATGCCTTGCGTCAGCTGATGGAGTTCTCGCTGCAGCGCTTGGGCTGATTCTCTGCCGAGTTGGTTGGCCGGGCCCCCGTTGTCCGCTCCCCGTCCCTGTGCGCCCTCCACCGTCCCCTCTGTCAGAAAGGTGGGACGGTTTGCTGTTCCCGGGCGCGGATCACGACGATTGGTCCCACGTTTCTGACATCACCGGTGCAGGGACCGGCGCGCACTGCCACGCACTGCCGCGCACCGTCGCGCACCGTCGCGCACTGCCACGCACTGCCGCGCACCGTCGGGAACCGTCGCACACCACATCGTATGCTGAGAGGGCCGGCGTGGCGACTGCGACAGACACAGCGTCCGTAACAGAGCTGTGACCTGGCGATTTGCGGCAGTATGGTCTGTTCGTAGTAGGGTATGCAGCGCACGCCAGGTTGCCCGAGCGGCCAAAGGGAGCGGACTGTAAATCCGCCGGCATTGCCTTCAAAGGTTCGAATCCTTTACCTGGCACAACTGCCCGTGGAGTGGAAACACTCCACGGGCTTTCTGCATGTCCGGGCACTGTGTCCCCGGGGACGGTGCGGCGTGGAAGGGGAGGGGGCCCGTCAGGCGGAAGGGGAGGGGATCCCGCCCGGCCGGACAGGGTTCTCGGTGTTTGCTGCCCCGCGAGGGCCATCTCGCGAAGGGTGCCCCGCAGTCAACGACCCGAACTGAGCATGGATCCGTTGAGTGCCGGGATTCGCGGGATTCATGCTCACTTCGGGTCGATCTGGGCTTGGAGTTGGTGACCCGAGGCGCCCGCCCTGTCAGGAGGGGCTCACAGTGGGCGTAGGAGGGCCGTTCTCCGCGAGATGCGCGCACCTACGCGGGAAGGCACCTCAAGACGGCACTATTTCTGGGGTTCTAGCTGCAGATTTGTGCAATGCAGCATCCTCTGGTTATTCTACTTCAGGCTTCAGGAGCTGGGGCACGGAACAACAGAGATGTTGGGAAGTGCGAACAGTGGAGCACGCCCCCTTAGCTCAGTCGGCAGAGCGTTTCCATGGTAAGGAAAAGGTCGACAGTTCGATTCTGTCAGGGGGCTCAAGTCATTTTGAGGCACACGCCGGGTTGACCGGTTGCGGCCGGTACGAATGGCCCTGGCGGTGTAGCTCAGATGGTTAGAGCGCACGACTCATAATCGTGAGGTCCCGGGTTCGATCCCCGGCATCGCTACAGAATAACCCGAGAACAACCCCCGCGACACAATGTCGCGGGGGTTGTTTCGTTGTGCCGCCACCTGCATGGAGTGGCTGCGCTGACACGGAGGAGGGGCCGGCGTCCACGGCATCCCCGGCGTCCACGGCGTCCCCGGCGGCACGCAATCGCGGCGTCCCCGCCGTCCCCCGCGTCCTGCGCGCAGGTGCACCGTGATCTCGTCCACCATCGGAGCGACCACGGCTTTTGTCTGCCAGGTCCGGCGACTGATACACTGCTGCGGTGCCGTTACGACGGCGCCGCGAAGTGGCGTGTCACAGCGTTACCACACCTCTGCCGAGGTGCTGGGGTAAGCTGGTGGGCGCATCGCAAAGGGGCGTGGCTCAATTGGCAGAGCAGCGGTCTCCAAAACCGCAGGTTGCAGGTTCAAGTCCTGTCGCCCCTGCAGACGCACCCCGGGAGTGCGGCTGGCCGGTGAAATCACCGCCGTCGCCCCCGGGGTGCACAACCCCCACAGGAGCGGATATTTCGTGAGTGACGACAAGAACAACGCCGACCGTAACGACAACGTCGGCGGTTCTCCGTTGCGACCGTCCGGCAAGCGTCAGGTCAGCAACTCCCAGGAGACGCCCGCAGGTGCGTCCTCCGCCGGGTCGGACATCACCGTGTCCCGCGAGGACGCCACCTCCGGCAAGGGCGCCGACGCACGCGTCCTGGCGTTCCCCCGCTCCGTCGGCTCCGAGATGAAGAAGGTCATCTGGCCGACCGGCCGCGAGATGGTCACCTACTCGATCGTCACCCTGGTCTTCCTGATCTTCATCACCGCCCTGTGCACCGGTGTGGACCTCCTCGCCGGCGAGGGAATCGAGTTCATGTTCGGCCTCTGAGCGTGCTACACTAGCCCCCAGATGATGTCCGCCTCCGCCTCACGGCGAGGCGGATTTTTCATGCAGCACCCTTTGTCCGTCCACTGCTCCGGCCCCTGGAAACCTTCCAGTACATCCTCTAGTACACCCTCTAGTACACCTTGGAGAAGATCACATCATGAGTGACGACACGACCCACGACACCACGACCGCGGAGGGCCTCGCCGCCGCCGCGCAGGACGACGTCCAGCAGGCTGTCAACGAGCTCGCCGGCGCCAACGCCGACACCAACGCCGATGCCTCCCTGGAGGCCTCCGCACAGGCCCTCGGCGACGCCTCCGCCGAGAACGCTGACGACGCCGCCGCTGACGCCGCCGCCCCCAGCGTCGAGGACGCCGCCATGGACGCCTACAAGACCCGCCTGCGGGAGTTCATGCGCGCCCTGAAGAAGCTCGACGGCGAGTGGTACATCATCCAGTGCTACTCCGGCTACGAGAACAAGGTGAAGACCAACCTCGAGACCCGTTCCCGCACCCTCGGTGTCGACCAGCAGATCCACGAGGTCGTCGTGCCGATCGAGGAGGTCACCGAGATCAAGGACGGCAAGCGTAAGCGCGTCAAGCGCAAGCTGCTCCCGGGCTACGTCCTGGTCCGTATCGAGCTGGACGACGCCTCCTGGTCGGTCATCCGTGACACCCCGGGCGTCACCTCCTTCGTCGGCAACGAGGGCCAGCCGACCCCGGTGAAGATCCGTGAGGTCGCCAAGTTCCTGCTGCCGCCGGAGGCCGCCAAGGCAGAAGAATCCACCGAGGACACCGACAGCGCGACCGGTGGAGTGGACGTCAGCGACACCGGTGTCGCCATGGCTCCGACCCCGGCGGCCGAGCAGGTCGAGGTGGACTTCGAGGTCGGCGAGTCCGTCACCGTCCTCTCCGGTCCCTTCGCCTCGGTCTCGGCGACCATCTCCGAGATCGACGCCACGAACTCGAAGCTCAAGGCCCTGGTCTCGATCTTCGGCCGTGAGACCCCGGTCGACCTGGCATTTGACCAGGTTGAGAAGCTCAACTAGAGTTTTACCGTTGCTGTGTCCATGACCTGACCGGCGTGTCCGGACGGTACGGCCCAGCTGCAAGGAAAACATCCCACCCGGTGGCCGGCATCAAGGCCGGCATCCGGTCAGGTGTGTCCGCTGAGCCATCGGCGCGCACCTGGTACCACGTGAATGAGGTATTGACAATGGCAAAGAAGAAGAAGGTCACTGGCCTGATCAAGCTGCAGATCCAGGCTGGCGCCGCCAACCCGGCTCCGCCCGTCGGCCCGGCGCTCGGTGCGCACGGCGTCAACATCATGGAGTTCTGCAAGGCCTACAACGCCGCCACCGAGGCCCAGCGTGGCAACGTGATCCCGGTTGAGATCACCGTCTACGAGGACCGCAGCTTCGACTTCAAGCTGAAGACCCCGCCGGCAGCCAAGCTGCTGCTGAAGGCCGCCGGTATCCAGAAGGGCTCCGGCGTCCCCCACACCGACAAGGTCGGTCAGGTCAGCTGGGCCCAGTGCCGCGAGATCGCCCAGACCAAGTTCGAGGACATCAACGCCAACGACCTGGAGAACGGCGCCCGCATCATCGCCGGCACCGCCCGCTCCATGGGCATCGACGTCGTCGACGCTCCGGCCCAGTAGGACTTCTCCTCACTGACCGGACCTCCGGCACCGTCACGGTGCCGGAACCCCAGATCGTCCTGCCTCCCCAGGCAGTGTCACCAGTTACACCGTGGCAGGGCCACTTGCGGCCCGACTACCACAATCCAAGAACCTGATTGGAACCCCACCATGAGCAAGAACTCCAAGGCCTACCGCGCCGCCGCCGAGAAGATCGACGCCGATCGTCTCTACTCCCCGATCGAGGCTGTCGCCCTCGCCAAGGAAACCTCCTCCAAGAACCACGACGCGACCGTCGACGTGGCCCTCCGCCTGGGCGTTGACCCCCGCAAGGCTGACCAGCTGGTCCGCGGCACCGTCTCCCTGCCCAACGGCACCGGTAAGGACGTCCGCGTCATCGTCTTCGCCGAGGGCCCGAACGCCACCGCCGCCGAAGAGGCCGGCGCCGAGGCTGTCGGCACCGCCGAGCTGATCGAGAAGATCCAGGACGGCTGGACCGACTTCGACGCCGCGATCGCCACCCCGGACCAGATGGCCAAGGTCGGCCGCGTCGCTCGCGTGCTGGGCCCGCGTGGTCTGATGCCGAACCCGAAGACCGGCACCGTCACCACCGACGTCGCCAAGGCCGTCCAGGAGATCAAGGGCGGCAAGATCTCCTTCCGTGTCGACAAGGCCGGTAACCTGCACGCCATCATCGGCAAGGCCTCCTTCTCCGAGAAGGCTCTCGCCGAGAACTACGGTGCCCTGATCGATGAGCTGCAGCGTCTCAAGCCGTCCGCAGCCAAGGGCCGTTACATCAAGAAGGCGACCATCGCCACCACCTCCGGCCCGGGCATCCAGGTCGACGCCACCGTGGTGAAGAACTTCACCGGCGAAGAGGAGTAGATCCTCCCGCACGACGAACCCCCGCTGCCTGGGCAGCGGGGGTTTCTTGTGTTTCAGGACGCGCCGGCTGGCGGCGCCGTCGGCGCCGTCCGCCGCGCCGTCCTACGTTGCGGCCCCGGTGTAGCTAAGCGTCCCCGATTCGGTCACTTGACTACACATGAAGCGACCGAAATGGGGACACTTAGCTGCAGCCGCAGGTCCCGGAGGGGGTGGTCTCGGTTGAGGTCGGCCCTACCGCCCGACCTGACCGGCCTTACCGATGAGGCCCAGCAGTGGCAGGACGCGGCCGGTGACCATCGGGTGGTCGCGGCGGTAGGCGCCGTCCTCCCCGGAGTCGCTGTCGGAGAGACGCTCAAGGATGTGGTCCAGGGTGCGCGGCGAGTACAGCAGGGACAGGTGGTCGCTCATGTCGGTGGGGTTGTCGTCCTGGACGCTGAAGTTGTGTGCCGTCGCACCTTCGCCGGCCTCGAGGAACTGGATGCGCCATGGGGTGACGATCTCGTCGTACTTCGAACCGATCATCGTGTAGGTCACGCCGGGCACGGTGTCGCCGTTGCGGTTGATGTGCGCCACGACGTCCGACCCCACGACCTGGTCCTCGGCGCACTGTCCGAGGGTCTTGCGCAGCAGCTTGGAGAGGTCGAACTTGCCCTCCAGCTTGTCGCGCAGTCGTGACAGGCCCGAACCGATGCCCATCAGGGTGGTGCCGTGGCCGGCGCCGGCGATGCCGATGACGTTGCGGATCTTCGGCGCTCCGCCGGCGAAGCGTCCCTCGTGCTCGCTGAGCAGCAGGCGGGTCTGCGCGGAGCCCTGGGAGTGGCCGATGACGTCGACCTGCTCTGCGCCGGTGGCCTTCAGGACGCGGTCGATGAATGCGGCGACCTCATCCTGGCTCTCCAACAGGGGACCGTTGGCGAAGCAGCACTTGCGGCGTCCCAGGAAGCTCTCCGGGTTGGTGCCGTAGTTCAGTGCGAACACCCGGTAGCCGTGGTTGGCCAGCTCCGGGGCGATCAGCGACCAGGTCCCGTAGCTGCTCATCCAGGTGCCGTGGAAGAGGACGACCGGTACAGGGTGCTCCTCGGAGAGCGGGGAGTCCCAGTCATTGACTCCGCTGGGCATCTTGTCCGTGCTCCCGAATGAGCGCAGGAATGCTGGCAGGAAGTGCCGGTGGTTCGGTGTGTAGGGTGGTGTGTAGCTCGCGGAAGTCATTTCCCCAATGTACTAAGCAGGACGCTCCGGTGGACTGGCTTCGGTGAGAGTCACGGCACCGATTTGGTGCTGTGGCGTGCGGGGGTTAGACTGTGACACGAAGTTTGATCGCGGCATGCCCGCGAACGTTCAAGTTTCACCGGAGACCGTCGGTCGACGTCATCCCTGGACATCCGGGGGTGTCGGACGAAGGACCATCATGCTGACCACTTGGCAGATGGCGACCTGCGCAGGGAAACATGGGACACCAGGAGCGCCACCGAGTCAGCCAGGCTGACACGGACCGAGCCGCCCACTGACGCCCCGTGCCCTGTGGCACGGGGCGTTATCGTCGTCAGGGGGAGACGTCTGATTCTGCTTCGCACACCGAACCGGTCGCACCACCGACAGACATCAGGAAGGAGGCGAGAGTATGGCAAACGCGAAGAACACCGCATCCGTGGCGGAGCTCACCGCTCGTTTCGAGAACGCCAGCGCCGCAGTGCTCACTGAGTACCGTGGACTGTCCGTCGCCGAGACGACCGAGCTGCGACAGGCACTGGGTTCGGAGGTCACCTACTCCGTCGCCAAGAACACCTTGATCAAGCTGGCCGCTAAGCAGGCCGGTGTTGAGCTCGACGATGATCTGCTGACCGGACCGACTGCCGTCGCCTTCATTCAGGGCGAGGCCGTCGACGCCGCCAAGGCGCTCAAGAAGTTCGGTGCGGATCACAAGGCTCTCGTGATCAAGGGCGGCAACATGGACGGCAATGCGCTGTCCGCAGACCAGGTCCAGGCAATCGCCGACCTGGACAACCGCGAGACCACCCTGGCCAAGCTGGCCGGCGCCATGCAGGGCTCCCTCAGCAAGGCTGCGGCTCTCTTCAACGCCCCGGCATCCCAGGTCGCACGGCTTTCCGCCGCGCTCCAGGAGAAGAAGGCAGCGTAACCCTCCGCGGGTCAACTGCCGGTGTGCGCCGACGGTGCACACCACCACCATTCGTTTTACCCCTGTACCCCGCGTCGACGCGATGACCGTCACCGGGACAAAGAAAGGACGCCACCATGGCTAAGTTCACCAACGACGAACTGCTCGAGGCTTTCAAGGAGATGACCCTGATCGAGCTCTCTGAGTTCGTCAAGCTCTTCGAGGACACCTTCGACGTCACCGCCGCCGCTCCGGCCGCCGTCGCCGCTGCCGCTCCGGGCGCTGCTGCTCCCGCCGAGGAGGAGAAGGACGAGTTCGACGTCGTCCTCGAGGATGCCGGCGCCAAGAAGATCGGCGTGATCAAGGTTGTCCGCGAGATCGTCTCCGGCCTGGGCCTGAAGGAGGCCAAGGAGCTCGTCGAGGGTGCCCCGAAGGCCATCCTGGAGGCTGCCTCCAAGGACGACGCCGAGGCTGCCAAGACCAAGCTCGAAGAGGCCGGCGCCAAGGTCGCCCTCAAGTAGTTTTCACTGCGGTTCACACCGCGTGGCTTACCCCGCCCGACGCATCTGCGTCCGGCGGGGTTTTCGTCGTTCCGGGGATGATCGTCGGCATGTCGCCGGGGATGTCGCCGGGGATGTCAACGCTACGGATGTGGATATGTCGGTAGAATGGTCTGCATGCTTCCAAGGTCCCGCGTCGTCGCTGTCCTCTCCCTGGGGTTGGGCTGCATCCTCATCGCCGTGGGCCTGGCCTTGCCGACGCTGGTGCCGCCCGAGCGTCCGGTCCCGCTGTCATTGGAGCAGCGCCAGTTGACGATGGAGGACGATGCTGCCGAGATCGGTCCGTCCTACCTCCTCGCCGGTGCGGACGCCGACGGGGAAGAGGCGGAGGGGGAGGGGGACCAGCCGCAGTCGGTCACCGCGCCGGTGACCAAGACCTACGCGGTGTCGCTGGGCGAGCCCGCGGACGATGATGCCGCGGCGGCCACGGTGGGTGTCACCTCCGTGCGGGACGATCTGGCTGACGCTCGTGCGGGCGCTGGCGCTGACGCCGGCAGCTCCGACGCACCGGCTGCCGCGGACGCCACCACGCAGAACCCGGACGCGCTGCTGGACGCCGAGGTCTGGTCCTACCGGATCGACCGCCACACCGGTGAATCTCTCGGCGAGGCCAAGGTGGCGGATACGCCGGGAACACCGGCGGCACCTACCGAGGTCACCGGGCAATGGTTGTCGTTCCCGCGGGGCACCGGACAGGAGGACTACCGGGTCTTCGACAACCTGCTGCGCCGGGACCTGCCGGCGGCCTTCGTCCAGACCGAGGAGGTCGACGGCGAGGAGGTCTTCGTCTTCCGCCAGGAGTTCGACAATGAGCCGGTCGCCGTGGGGAACCCGGACTACCTGCGTAATTCACCCGCGGTGACGATGGCTGACACCACCGACGGGCAGGACGCCCAGCTGGTGCGCTCCGGCGTCCGCGAGTTCCGCGTGGAGCCGTCCAGCGGCATGATCGTCTCGGTGACCGAGGATCTGCGAGATGCCTACGTCGTCGGCGACGAGGAGATTGAACTGCTCTCCGCTTTCACCGGATCCACCCCGGATGACGTGCGTGGGGAGCTGCTCGGTCAGGCCGTGGAGCTGGGACGTGACCGGCCCACCCGGCAGTGGGGTCTTGCGTTGACGGTCACAGGTGCTATCGTGGCACTCGGTTCCGCAGTGGTGGCTCTCCGGCCGCAGCGCAGGCAGTCGCGACATGCGCGGTAACGTCGGCAGCAAAGGTAACATCGGTAGCGTCGATGGCGTCGGTGGCGCGGCGGTATCGATGGTCGCCCGGTGGTGACCGACGACACACTCGGGGGTAGCTTTGCACGGGTGTCAATAGGGGTGGACATTGCGTGTCCGGTGATATAAGGTCGATCGTTGCGCTGGATTGATGTCTGGCGATGCTGCGGTACCAACAGGATACGACCTTGATGAGTGACGTCCCGGGAGGAAACGACATGGTCACGGCACGGTGGAGAAGCACCGTAACCGACCACGCCGAATCGACCGGCAGACGGCAACTTGACAAGGTCTATTAACTGTTTTCTGGGCAAGGTTCACCAGAGCCTCACCACGACAGTTCCCTCGCTGCACACCACCGACATCGATCCCCCACAGACCACCGCTGACCGTACGCTTAAAGCAACCGCGTCCGCCGAGGTCGGGACCCTCCGGGTCCGGCACCCCACCCATGGGAGCCGGAGACGGACCCGACGTTCGACTGGACACGTAAGGTGCTGGAAGGACCCATCTTGGCAGTCTCCCGCCAGACCAGTTCCACCCCCGGAATCTCCGGAGTCCTCGACTCCGGTATTCCCGGTGCTTCGCAACGACACTCGTTCGCGAAGATCGATGCCCCGATCGAGGTTCCGGGTCTTCTCGACATTCAGAGAGATTCTTTCGCCTGGCTCGTCGGCACGCCGCAGTGGCGTGCCCGCAAGCAGGCTGAGGCCGGTGAGGGTGTCCGCATCACCTCCGGTCTGGAGGACATCCTCGACGAGTTGTCCCCGGTCGAGGACTACTCCGAGAACATGTCCCTGACCCTGTCCGAGCCGCGATTCGACGAGGTGAAGAACACCGTCGACGAGTGCAAGGACAAGGACATCAACTACTCGGCTCCGCTGTACGTCACTGCGGAGTTCACCAACGCCATGTCTGGCGAGATCAAGAGCCAGACCGTCTTCATCGGCGACTTCCCGATGATGACCGACAAGGGCACCTTCATCATCAACGGCACCGAGCGTGTCGTTGTCTCCCAGCTCGTCCGTTCCCCGGGCGTGTACTTCGACGAGTCCATCGACCCGGGCACCGAGCGTCCGCTGCACGCGGTCAAGGTCATCCCGTCCCGCGGTGCATGGCTCGAGTTCGACGTCGACAAGCGCGACACCGTCGGTGTACGCTTCGACCGCAAGCGCCGCCAGCCGGTCACTGTCCTGCTGAAGGCACTGGGCCTGACCGCCGAGGAGATCACCCAGCGTTTCGGGTTCTCCGAGATCATGATGTCCACCCTCGAGAAGGACGGTGTGGCCAACACCGACGAGGCTCTGCTGGAGATCTACCGCAAGCAGCGTCCGGGCGAGTCGCCGACCCGCGATTCCGCACAGGCCCTGCTGGAGAACAGCTTCTTCAAGGCCAAGCGCTACGACCTGGCCAAGGTCGGCCGTTACAAGGTCAACCGCAAGCTGGGCCTGGGGACCGACGGCCACGGCCCGACGACCCTGACCGAGCAGGACATCCTCACCACCATCGAGTACCTCGTGCGTCTGCACTCCGGTGAGAAGTCCATGCTCTCCCCCGACAGCGTCGAGGTCCCGCTGGGTACCGACGACATCGACCACTTCGGCAACCGTCGCGTGCGTACCGTCGGTGAGCTGATCCAGAACCAGATCCGGGTCGGTCTGTCCCGTATGGAGCGTGTCGTCCGCGAGCGGATGACCACGCAGGACGCCGAGTCGATCACCCCGACCTCGCTGATCAACGTCCGCCCGGTCTCCGCGGCCATCCGTGAGTTCTTCGGTACCTCGCAGATGTCCCAGTTCATGGACCAGAACAACTCCCTGTCCGGCCTGACGAACAAGCGTCGTCTGTCCGCCCTGGGACCCGGTGGTCTGTCCCGTGAGCGCGCCGGCCTCGAGGTCCGCGACGTCCACCCGTCCCACTACGGCCGTATGTGCCCGATCGAGACCCCTGAGGGGCCGAACATCGGTCTGATCGGTTCGCTGGCGTCCTACGCCCGCGTCAACCCCTTCGGCTTCATCGAGACCCCTTACCGTCGCGTCGAGAACGGTCAGATCACCGACATGGTCGACTACCTCACCGCCGACGAGGAGGACCGCCACATCATCGCCCAGGCGAACACCCCGTTCGACGGCGACAAGAAGTTCACCGAGGAGCAGATCGAGGTCCGTCTCCGCGGTGGTGACGTGGAAGTCGTCCCGGCCGCCGAGGTCGACTACATGGACGTCTCCCCGCGCCAGATGGTGTCGGTGGCGACCGCCATGATTCCGTTCCTCGAGCACGATGACGCCAACCGTGCCCTGATGGGTGCGAACATGCAGCGTCAGGCCGTGCCGCTGCTGCGCGCCGAAGCACCGTTCGTCGGTACCGGTATGGAGCAGCGTGCCGCCTACGATGCCGGCGACGTCATCGTGACCCCCAAGGCCGGTGCCGTGGAGTTCGTCTCCGCCGACTACGTCACCATCATGGATGATGACGGCGTGCGCGACACCTACATGCTCCGCAAGTTCGAGCGCACCAACCAGGGCACCTGCTACAACCAGAAGCCGCTGGTCAGCCAGGGTGACCGCGTCGAGGCCGGCCAGGCCATCGCCGACGGCCCCGGCACCGACAACGGTGAGATGGCGCTGGGCCGCAACCTGCTGGTCGCCTTCATGCCGTGGGAGGGCCACAACTACGAGGACGCCATCATCCTCAACCAGCGCATGGTTGAGGAGGACATCCTCACCTCGGTCCACATCGAGGAGCACGAGATCGACGCCCGCGACACCAAGCTCGGCCCGGAGGAGATCACCCGGGACATCCCGAACGTCGGTGACGACGTGCTGGCCGACCTCGACGAGCGCGGTATCGTCCGCATCGGTGCTGACGTCCGCGACGGCGACATCCTCGTCGGTAAGGTCACCCCGAAGGGCGAGACCGAGCTGACCCCGGAGGAACGCCTGCTGCGCGCCATCTTCGGTGAGAAGGCCCGCGAGGTCCGCGACACCTCCATGAAGGTGCCCCACGGCGAGACCGGCAAGGTCATCGGCGTGCGCGTGTTCTCCCGTGAGGACGACGACGACCTGTCCCCGGGCGTCAACGAGATGGTGCGGGTCTACGTGGCCCAGAAGCGCAAGATCCAGGACGGCGACAAGCTCGCCGGCCGCCACGGCAACAAGGGTGTCGTCGGTAAGATCCTGCCCGCCGAGGACATGCCGTTCCTGCCGGACGGCACCCCGGTCGACATCATCCTGAACACCCACGGTGTTCCGCGTCGTATGAACATCGGACAGGTCCTGGAGACCCACCTCGGCTGGCTCGCCAAGAACGGCTGGTCGGTCGACACCAACTCCGAGGACCCCAAGATCCAGGCGATGCTGGAGACCCTGCCCGAGGACCTCTACGACGTCCCCGCCGACTCGCTCACCGCCACCCCGGTGTTCGACGGTGCAAACAACGAGGAGCTTTCCGGGCTGCTGCGTTCGGTGCGTCCGAACCGCGACGGCATCAAGCTCACCGACGAGTTCGGCAAGGCCGACCTCATCGACGGCCGCTCCGGCGAGCCCTACCCCTACCCGGTGTCCGTCGGCTACATGTACATGCTGAAGCTGCACCACCTGGTCGACGAGAAGATCCACGCCCGTTCCACCGGCCCGTACTCCATGATCACCCAGCAGCCGCTCGGTGGTAAGGCCCAGTTCGGTGGTCAGCGATTCGGCGAGATGGAGGTGTGGGCCATGCAGGCGTACGGCGCGGCCTACACCCTCCAGGAGCTGCTCACCATCAAGTCGGACGACGTGGTCGGCCGCGTGAAGGTGTACGAGGCGATCGTCAAGGGCGAGAACATCCCGGATCCGGGCATCCCGGAGTCCTTCAAGGTCCTGCTCAAGGAGCTGCAGTCCCTCTGCCTCAACGTCCAGGTCCTGGCAGCCGACGGCACGCCGATGGAGCTGAGCTCCACCGACGACGACGAGCTCGACCACGCGAACGCCGCGCTGGGCATCAACCTGTCCCGCGATGAGCGTCCGGACGCCGACAGCGACGTGGGATAGTCTCCCACCACCAGATACGACTCTGTACATTTTCACCACTACTCACTCCTCCGCGTGAAGGCGGAGGGGAAAGGGAGTCCACGTGCTGGACGTCAACTTCTTTGACGAACTGCGTATCGGTCTCGCCACCGCCGACGACATCCGTCGGTGGTCGACTGGCGAGGTCAAGAAGCCGGAGACCATCAACTACCGCACCCTGAAGCCGGAGAAGGACGGCCTGTTCTGCGAGCGCATCTTCGGGCCGACCCGCGACTGGGAGTGTGCCTGCGGCAAGTACAAGCGCGTCCGTTACAAGGGCATCATCTGTGAGCGCTGTGGCGTCGAGGTGACGAAGTCCAAGGTGCGCCGTGAGCGCATGGGCCACCTCGAGCTCGCCGCCCCGGTCACCCACATCTGGTACTTCAAGGGCGTGCCGTCCCGTCTCGGCTACCTGCTGGACCTGGCGCCGAAGGATCTCGAGAAGATCATCTACTTCGCCGCCAACATCATCACCTCGGTGGACGAGGAGGGTCGTCACAACGACCAGACCACCCTCGAGGCAGAGATGATGCTGGAGAAGAAGGAGGTCGAGAACGACCGCGACTCCGACCTCCAGGAGCGTTCCGAGAAGCTCGAGGCCGACCTGGCCGAGCTCGAGGCCGCCGGTGCCAAGGCCGACGCCAAGCGCAAGATCCAGACCGCCGCCGAGCGCGAGATGCGCCACATCCGTGAGCGCGCCGAGCGTGAGGTCGAGCGTCTCGACGAGATCTGGAGCACCTTCGTCAAGCTCGCCCCGAAACAGATGATCGTCGACGAGGGCATCTACAACGAGCTCGTCGACCGCTACGAGGACTACTTCACCGGCGGCATGGGCGCGGAGTCCATCCAGACCCTGATCCGCTCCTTCGACCTCGAGGCCGAGGCCGAGTCGCTGCGCGAGACCATCCGCGACGGCAAGGGCCAGAAGAAGCTGCGCGCGCTCAAGCGCCTGAAGGTCGTCGCCGCGTTCCTGCGTTCCGGTAACGACCCGGCCGGCATGGTCCTCGACGCTGTCCCGGTGATCCCGCCGGAGCTGCGCCCGATGGTGCAGCTCGACGGTGGCCGCTTCGCGACCTCCGACCTCAACGACCTCTACCGTCGTGTCATCAACCGCAACAACCGCCTCAAGCGCATGCTGGACCTCGGCGCACCCGAGATCATCGTGAACAACGAGAAGCGCATGCTGCAGGAGTCGGTGGACGCACTGTTCGACAACGGCCGTCGTGGCCGTCCGGTCACCGGCCCGGGCAACCGTCCGTTGAAGTCCCTGTCTGACCTGCTCAAGGGCAAGCAGGGCCGCTTCCGCCAGAACCTGCTGGGTAAGCGTGTCGACTACTCCGGCCGTTCGGTGATCATCGTCGGCCCGCAGCTGAAGCTGCACCAGTGTGGTCTGCCGAAGCAGATGGCCCTGGAGCTGTTCAAGCCGTTCGTGATGAAGCGCCTGGTCGAGAAGTCCTACGCGCAGAACATCAAGTCGGCCAAGCGCATGGTCGAGCGCCAGCGTCCCGAGGTGTGGGACGTTCTGGAGGACGCCATCGCCGAGCACCCGGTGATGCTGAACCGTGCCCCCACCCTGCACCGCCTGGGTATCCAGGCCTTCGAGCCGGTGCTCGTCGAGGGTAAGGCCATCCAGCTGCACCCGCTGGCCTGTGAGGCCTTCAACGCCGACTTCGACGGTGACCAGATGGCAGTCCACCTGCCGCTGTCCGACGAGGCCCAGGCCGAGGCCCGCATCCTGATGCTGGCGTCCAACAACATCCTGTCCCCGGCGTCCGGTAAGCCGCTGGCCATGCCGCGTCTGGACATGGTGACCGGCCTGTACTTCCTGACCCTGGAGAAGACCGAGGGCGAGATCGGCGGCCAGGGTGGCTACACCCCGGCCGACGAGAACGGCCCGGAGCGGGGCGTGTACTCCACCCTCGCCGAGGCGATCATGGCCTACGACCGTGACGCCCTGGGGCTGCAGGCCCCGATCAAGGTCCGCATCGACCACCTCCGCCCGCCGGAGGACGTCGAGGCCGAGTACTTCCCCGACGGCTGGCAGAAGGGCCAGGTCTGGCTGGCGAGCACCACGCTGGGCCGCGTGCTGTTCAACGAGCTGCTGCCGTGGAACTACCCCTTCGTCAACGGTGTCATGGGCAAGAAGCCGCAGGCCGCGGTCATCAACGACCTCGCCGCGAAGTACCCGATGATCACCGTCGCGCAGACCGTGGACAAGCTCAAGGACGCCGGTTTCTACTGGGCGACCCGTTCCGGCGTGACCATCACCATGCACGACGTGCTGGTTCTGCCGAACAAGCACGAGATCCTCGACGGCTACGAGCAGCGTGCCCGCGTCATCGAGAAGAAGCTGGCCCGAGGCAAGATCAACCAGACCGAGCGTTACAACTCGCTGGTCGACCTGTGGAAGGAAGCCACCGACTTCGTCGGTGAGTCCGTGGAGAAGCTGTACCCGGACGACAACCCGATTCCGATGATCGTGAAGTCCGGTGCCGCCGGTAACATGCGTCAGATCTGGACCCTGGCCGGCATGAAGGGCATGGTCACGAACTCGCGTGGTGACTACATCACCCGTCCGATCAAGACCTCCTTCCGTGAGGGTCTGTCCGTGCTGGAGTACTTCAACAACTCCCACGGTTCCCGTAAGGGCCTGGCCGATACCGCGCTGCGTACCGCCGACTCGGGTTACCTGACCCGTCGTCTGGTGGATGTCGCCCAGGATGTCATCGTTCGCGAGGACGACTGTGGCACCTCCAAGGGTGTCACCATCCCGCTCGCCGAGGCTGTCCTCGACGCTCAGGGTCAGCCGACCGGTAGCTACCGTCGCGCCGAGTTCGTCGAGACCGCCGCGACCGGCCGCTTCCTGGCTGCCGATGCCATCGGTGCCGACGGCTCCGTGGTCATCGAGGCCGGCATCGACCTGGGTGAGCCGGAGATCGACATGCTGGTCGCCGCCGGCGTGGCCGAGATCAAGGTCCGCTCCGTGATGACCTGTGACACCTCCACCGGTGTCTGTGCGACCTGCTACGGGCGCTCCATGGCGACCGGTAAGAAGGTCGACATCGGCGAGGCCGTGGGTATCGTCGCCGCGCAGTCCATTGGTGAGCCGGGTACCCAGCTGACCATGCGTACCTTCCACCAGGGTGGTGTCGGTGGCGACATCACCGGTGGTCTGCCGCGTGTCCAGGAGCTGTTCGAGGCCCGCGTGCCGAAGGCCAAGGCCCCGATTGCCTCAGTCGACGGTACGGTCCGCATCGAGGACGACGACAACTTCTACACCCTGACGATCGTCCCGGCCGATGGCTCGGACGAGGTCGTCTACGAGAAGCTGTCGAAGCGTCAGGGCCTGGCCCTGATCAAGTCCGGCGACTACGAGCGTCAGATCAAGCAGGGCGACAAGGTCGTCCGTGGTCAGCAGCTGCTCAAGGGTGCCGCCGACCCGCACGAGGTTCTCCGGGTGATGGGCCGCCGTGGCGTTCAGCAGCACCTGATCAACGAGGTGCAGAAGGTCTACCGCGACCAGGGTGTGGCCATCCACGACAAGCACATCGAGATCATCGTGCGCCAGATGCTCCGCCGCGTGACCGTCATCGACTCCGGTTCGACCGAGTACCTGCCGGGCTCGCTGGTGGACCACGCCGATGCCGTGGCCGCCTCGAAGACCGCTGTGCAGACCGGTGGACGTCCGGTGGAGGTCCGTGCCGAGATCATGGGTATCACCAAGGCCTCGCTGGCCACCGACTCCTGGCTGTCGGCCGCCTCCTTCCAGGAGACGACCCGCGTGCTGACGGACGCTGCGATCAACAAGCGCTCCGACAAGCTCATCGGCCTCAAGGAGAACGTGATCATCGGTAAGCTGATCCCGGCTGGTACCGGTATCTCCAAGTACCGCAACATCACGGTCGAGCCGACCGAGGAGGCCCGTGCCGCTGCGTACCAGCTGCCGTCCTCCTTCGGCGACGGTTTCTACGGCGACGACTCCTACGGTGAGTTCACCGGCGCTGCCGTGCCGCTGGACGACCTCGACCTGAACTAGGTCAGTCGTCCCGGGTCGTGAGTTGACCTGATCTGACCTGATCCAAGGTCCTCCGGCAGGACCAGGCGCCCGCCGGGGCCGCGTCCAGCAGAGCCCGGGCCCCGCATTGCGCGGGGCCCGGGCTTTCGTCATGTGTACCCGCCGGCCGGTGGTGCCATGTCCTTCGGCCGGGTCTCATATTTGACCGATCCGTGGCACGGAAAGGCGAATTGTGACACCCGAAGAACGTGGATACAGGGGAGCATCAGTGAGTCAGTCGTATCACCCTGAAGTGCGCGCGTGGACGGGAGGGGGGGGGGAGGTCGTATCATCCTGGAGTGCGCGCGTGGACGGGGAGGGGTTGAATGTCTGCGCTGGTTGGAGGCTGATACAGCCGTACAGGAATGGCGAGTACTACGGGATTTTGTTCACCGGGCCTGATCCGGTAGTGTCAAGCAACAGTCCCACTTGTCAGGACGCATCCGACGGTCGCGAGACCGTGTGGTCCCTGGATCACCCGCCGCCCTTCAGGGCAGTGAGCAAGGATTGAACTTCTACCCCGTAGGCCAGCGAAAGCGGCTGAGGGGTTTCGGCACGTTCAAAACAAAGATGCCCCTGAACGGCAGGGAAAGGTCTCGTAGAAGGTTCCGCGGAGGCCATGATGTGCCGCGCGTGCTGGTTGCACCTCCCCAGATGCTCCCGGTAATCGCCGTGGCCGCACCGGAACACGAACAAGTAGAAAGTCGGTTAATGCCTACTATTCAGCAGCTGGTCCGCAAGGGCCGCCACGACAAGACCCGCAAGGTTTCTGCGGCCGCCCTGAAGGGCTCGCCGCAGCGTCGTGGCGTGTGCACCCGCGTGTACACCACCACCCCGAAGAAGCCGAACTCCGCTCTCCGTAAGGTCGCGCGTGTGCGCCTGACCTCCGGCATCGAGGTCTCCGCCTACATCCCCGGCGAGGGCCACAACCTCCAGGAGCACTCCATGGTTCTCGTCCGCGGTGGCGGCGTGAAGGACCTCCCGGGTGTCCGTTACAAGATCGTCCGTGGCTCCCTCGACACCCAGGGTGTCAAGGACCGTAAGCAGGCCCGTTCGCGCTACGGCGTCAAGAAGGAGAAGTAAACAATGCCTCGTAAAGGTCCCGCACCCGCACGTCCCGTCGTCGAGGATCCGGTCTACGGCGACGTCATCGTCTCCCAGCTCGTGAACAAGGTTCTGCTGGACGGCAAGAAGTCCACCGCTGAGCGCATCGTCTACGGCGCACTCGAGGTCTGCCGCGAGAAGACCGGCACCGACCCCGTCCTGACCCTGAAGAAGGGCCTGGACAACGTCAAGCCCGCCCTCGAGGTCCGCTCCCGCCGTGTCGGTGGCGCCACCTACCAGGTTCCGGTTGAGGTCCGCCCGGGCCGCTCCACCACCCTGGCACTGCGCTGGCTCGTCACCTTCACCCGCCAGCGTCGCGAGAACACCATGACCGAGCGTCTGGCCAACGAGATCCTGGACGCCTCCAACGGTCTGGGCGCCTCCGTCAAGCGTCGCGAGGACACCCATAAGATGGCCGAGGCCAACCGCGCCTTCGCCCACTACCGCTGGTGACCGACTGGGTGTTCGTACTGAAGTCCTGATCAAGACCAGGTACCGTACGAACACCCTCGGCCGGTGTAGAACCTGCGTGGTCGCCCGGTCGATGGCACAATCGCCTATCACCACCTACAACATGTAGACAACACTGAGGGAATAGACTGTGGCACAAGAAGTGCAGAAAGACCTGAACAAGGTCCGCAACATCGGCATCATGGCTCACATCGATGCTGGTAAGACCACGACCACCGAGCGCATCCTGTTCTACACCGGCATCAACCGCAAGGTCGGCGAGACCCACGACGGCGCATCCACCACCGACTGGATGGAGCAGGAGAAGGAGCGTGGCATCACGATCACCTCCGCCGCTGTCACCTGTTTCTGGGGCGACAACCAGGTCAACATCATTGACACCCCGGGTCACGTCGACTTCACCGTCGAGGTCGAGCGCTCCCTGCGCGTGCTCGACGGTGCTGTCGCTGTCTTCGACGGCAAGGAGGGCGTTGAGCCCCAGTCCGAGCAGGTCTGGCGTCAGGCCGACAAGTACGACGTCCCGCGTATCTGCTTCGTCAACAAGATGGACAAGCTGGGTGCGGACTTCTACTTCACCGTGCAGACCATCATCGACCGCCTCGGTGCCAAGCCGTTGGTCATGCAGCTGCCGATCGGTGCCGAGGACAAGTTCGACGGCGTCATCGACCTGCTGACCATGGAGGCCCGCACCTGGCGCGGCAAGGTCGAGCCGGGTGCCGACCCGGTCATCGAGGAGATCCCCGCCGATCTCGCCGACAAGGCCGCCGAGTACCGCGAGAAGCTGCTCGAGACCGTCGCAGAGTCCGATGAAGCTCTCATGGAGAAGTACTTCGCCGGCGAGGAGCTCACCCTCGACGAGATCAAGGCCGCCATCCGCAAGATGACCGTGAACTCCGAGATCTACCCGGTGTTCTGTGGCACCGCGTACCACAACAAGGGCGTCCAGCCGGTCCTCGACGCTGTCGTCGATTTCCTGCCGTCCCCGCTGGATGTCGAGGGCATCGAGGGCCACAAGCCGGGCCACGAGGATGAGGCTCTCGTCCGCAAGCCGTCCGACTCGGAGCCCTTCGCCGCTCTGGCGTTCAAGATCGCGGCCCACCCGTTCTTCGGCAAGCTGACCTTCGTGCGCGTCTACTCCGGTTCCATCGAGCCGGGCCAGCAGGTGCTCAACGCCGTCACCGGTAAGAAGGAGCGCGTTGGCAAGCTCTTCCAGATGCACGCCAACAAGGAGAACCCGGTCGAGAAGGCTCACGCCGGTAACATCTACGCCTTCATCGGTCTCAAGGAGACCACCACCGGTGACACCCTGTGCGACCTGAACGACCCGATCCTGCTGGAGTCCATGGACTTCCCGGAGCCGGTCATCAAGGTCTCCATCGAGCCGAAGACCAAGTCCGACCAGGAGAAGCTGGGTGTCGCCATCCAGCGTCTGACCGAAGAGGACCCGACCTTCACCGTCAATCTCGACGACGAGACCGGCCAGACCATCATCGGTGGCATGGGCGAGCTCCACCTCGACGTCTTCGTCGACCGCATGAAGCGCGAATTCAAGGTCGAGGCCAACGTCGGTAACCCGCAGGTCGCGTACCGCGAGACCATCCGCAAGGCTGTGGAAAAGATCGATTTCACCCACAAGAAGCAGACCGGTGGTTCCGGCCAGTTCGCCAAGGTCATCATGGCCTTCGAGCCCTACAACCCGGACCCGGAGGAGCTGGAGGAAGGCGAGAACCCGAACTACAAGTTCGAGAACGCCGTCACCGGTGGTCGTATTCCGAAGGAGTACATCCCCTCCGTCGACGCTGGTGTCCAGGACGCCATGCAGTACGGCTTCCTCGCCGGCTACCCGCTGGTGGACGTCAAGGCGATCCTGGTCGATGGTGCCTACCACGACGTCGACTCCTCTGAGATGGCCTTCAAGATCGCCGGCTCCCAGGCTCTGAAGGAGGGTGTCGCCAAGGCGAAGCCCGTCCTGCTCGAGCCGCTGATGGCCGTCGAGGTCACCACGCCCGAGGAGTACATGGGTGAGGTCATCGGCGACATCAACTCTCGCCGTGGTCAGATCGCCTCCATGGAGGACCGCTCCGGTGCCAAGGTCGTGAAGGGCAAGGTCCCGCTGTCCGAGATGTTCGGCTACGTCGGCGACCTGCGTTCCAAGACCCAGGGCCGCGCCAACTACACCATGATCTTCGACTCCTACGGTGAGGTTCCCTCCTCCGTGGCTCAGGAGATCATCGCCGAGCGCACCGGCACCGCCTCCTAGGTCGCCACAGCGCCACAGTTTCCTGCGCATCCTGGTAAACAGGATGTGTGGGAACAACGGTCTCCACCTCCCTGGAAACCGTCCCGGACCGCCAGTTCCTGACTGGTCACATCGGGGCATTTCAGGAGGGTAGGGGCCAGCACCCGGTATCCTCGCACGCCCCGTCACCCCCCAATTTTTCTTTCGGCGGGTGGTGTGCAGTAGGATACAGAGTGCTGGCCGTTACCCAGCACCTGCGTGTAGGCAGGAAACCCATGCAGTCCCGCCGTTCGGTGCGGGGGTGTTCGGTCGTCCAACGCGCTTCACGTTGCTGTCATCGGCACAAACGAAATAGTTCCGGTGGGTCCGCCCGCTTCACGAGAGTGACGGACCCGGTACCGGAAACCACCAACACTGTGGCTGCGAAAGTCGTAGCCACCGAGAAGTCCAGGAGGACACACAGTGGCGAAGGCTAAGTTCGAGCGTACCAAGCCGCACGTTAACATCGGCACCATCGGTCACGTCGACCACGGTAAGACCACGACGACCGCTGCCATCACCAAGGTTCTGGCTGATACCTACCCCGACCTCAACCAGGCTTTCGCTTTCGAGAACATCGATAAGGCGCCGGAAGAGCGTGAGCGCGGCATCACGATCAACATCTCCCACGTGGAGTACCAGACCGAGAAGCGCCACTACGCCCACGTGGACGCCCCGGGTCACGCCGACTACATCAAGAACATGATCACCGGTGCTGCCCAGATGGACGGCGCGATCCTCGTTGTCGCCGCCACCGACGGCCCGATGCCGCAGACCCGTGAGCACGTCCTCCTGGCCCGCCAGGTTGGCGTCCCCTACATCCTCGTCGCCCTGAACAAGTGCGACATGGTCGAGGATGAGGACCTGATCGAGCTCGTCGAGATGGAGGTCCGCGAACTGCTGGCCGAGCAGGACTACGACGAAGAGGCTCCGATCGTCCACATCTCCGCTCTGAAGGCGCTCGAGGGCGACCCGAAGTGGACCGAGAAGGTCGTCGAGCTCATGCAGGCTTGCGACGACTCCATCCCGGACCCGGAGCGCGAGACCGACAAGCCGTTCCTGATGCCGGTCGAGGACATCTTCACCATCACCGGGCGCGGCACCGTCGTCACCGGCCGTGTCGAGCGTGGCCAGCTGAACCTCAACGACGAGATCGAGATCATCGGCATCCGCGAGAAGTCGACCAAGACCACCGTCACCTCCATCGAGATGTTCAACAAGCTGCTGGACTCCGCTGAGGCCGGCGACAACGCCGCCCTGCTGCTGCGTGGTCTGAAGCGCGAGGACGTCGAGCGTGGCCAGGTTATCGCCAAGCCGGGCGCCTACACCCCGCACACCGAGTTCGAGGGCTCCGTCTACATCCTGTCCAAGGATGAGGGCGGCCGCCACACCCCGTTCTTCGACAACTACCGCCCGCAGTTCTACTTCCGCACCACCGACGTCACCGGCGTCGTGAAGCTGCCGGAGGGCACCGAGATGGTCATGCCCGGCGACAACGTCGACATGTCCGTCACCCTGATCCAGCCGGTCGCCATGGACGAGGGCCTGCGGTTCGCCATCCGTGAGGGTGGCCGCACCGTCGGCGCCGGCCGTGTCACCAAGATCAACAAGTAAGCTGATCTGACCGGTCTCCCGCATACCGCGGGAACACCAGGAACCGCCCCCACCCGGAGTCATCCGGGAGGGGGCGGTTCCTTTTTGTCTGTGCCGGGCCTGGAGATCAGCCTGCCGGTCTTCGCCGGCGGATCACCGCTATTGTCCGCGTCCTGGTGGGCAGGCATCACGCCCGATTCCCAGTGGGCAGGCAGCACGACCGAGTGGTGGAGGACAACCCAGACGATCGAGAATCCCGTGAACAACTGCGTTCACGGGATTCTCGAGCATCTGAGTGGTTGCTTCGGCCGCGACAGCGTGACGGGTTCTCAGCGGTTGCGGCGCGCGGGGCGTTCGGTCTCGATGAGGAACCGAGGTCGGACGTCCTGGTTCGGAAGCGCTGCGGCGATGTCTGACGCGGCGGTGGAACACGCGTCCTCAACCAGGGTCATGTCCGTCTCGGCGAGCACCCGCACCCTGACCTCGATCACGTCGGTTCCCCGGTCCCGGGTGGTGCGGTGCGACGCCGCGGTCACGTCGTCCAACCTCGCCAGCGACTGTGCCACGGCCGAGGCGATGTCTGTGGGGGTGGTGCGGATCGCGCCGAGGCTGTTCGACGCGGGGGAGACCATGCGTCCCAGTCTGCGGCGTCCGGTGTTGATTCCGACGAGGATGAGCCCGATGACACCGAGCACGACGGCGGCGAGCACCAGTATGGTCACGTAGCTTTCCCGGTCGGCGAGTCCGGCCCAGAAGTCCCGGTCGGCGACCTCGCTGATGTGTTGAGCAGCGGCTACGTCGAAGTACTGTCCGATGCCCCAGAAGGCCAGACCGCCGAAGAGCACCGCGAGCAGTAACGTCACCAGCCGGTCGACGACTGCTTTTCCGCGGTTCATGAGTCACTCCGTGAGGTTGCCGGGGTCACTGTCACGGTGACTTCCGGGGTCGGGGTCAGTCGTCCCGCCAGGGTCTCGAGTGATTCCTGCACCTTGCCGCGCACCTCATCCTGGTCGTTCGGGGTGGCTGTGGACTGTACGGTGACCTTGATCTTCTTCCGGGTGACCACGGACTGGGCGTCGACCACACCGGGGATCCGGCGGGCGGTGGAGGTCGACATCCGGGCGAAGTCGATCGGCCGCCCGAAGACTCTCTGTTCTGCACCAACGGCGATATGCGTGCGTGTGCGTGGCAGGACCGTGGAGATGAGCAGGATGAGGGCCATGAATGCGCACCCGACGCCGGCCCAGAGCATCCAGGTGTCGTAGCTGAGGGTGGCGAGCCAGTCGAAGGCCGGTGGTAGCAGCTGCTGTCCGTCGATGACTTCGGTGACCAGCAAGATGTCGCGCACGATGACCCCGCAGGCGACGATCATCAGTAGTCCGAGGATGACTGTCCAGCCACAGGCGGTGGGCGAGGCGACGGGTGCGGGTGTCGGATCGGAGGCGGGTGCGTGAGCGTCACCGAGCGGCTCTGATACATGCGTACCACCGCTCAGGTCGATGGCGAAGCGTCCCGAGGGATCGGGACGGTACTGTTCCGGGGCGCTCACGGTGTCATCCTGTCGGTCTCGTTGGTGTCGTCGGTCGTCTGGCCGTCGTTGTCGCGCTGACGGTCTCTCGGGGCGGTGGGGGTGATCCGCGGATGTCGGTTGACCGTCACCGACCGGAGCCCGTGGCGGTCCACCTCCGGGTGGATGGTGACCGGCAGGCCTTGCGGGGTCGGCACGGCACGCGGCTGAAGGCCACGTGGGGTGGGCACGGCACGAAGCAAGGGACCGGCCGGTGTGTGGACGTCGGCCAGAAGGGGTAGTCCGTACTGCGGTGGCGGCGAGACCACGGGCCGGTGGTTGGTGTGCACCCGGCTGGTCACCGGTGGGTTGAGGTGACTGTGCGGCGATACCGGACGTGCCACTGGCCGAGGCTGTGGACCCACCGGATGTGTCACCGTCGGGTACGCCGGGGCGATCGGGTGGTGGGCGGGGACCCGGCGAGGCGGCGGCACCGGCGCCAGCGTGGGGGCGTCCGGGGGGACGGGATGCTTCGCGGTGAGCGTGGGCTCGGTCGGCGCATCGACCCGTCGTACCGGCGTGCGTTGCGCGGTGATGACCGGGGCAAGCGCCGCCGCCGGCGGAACCGGGGGGTGGGCCGGTTCAGTGATGCCACGGACGGTCTTGGGGGAGTGGGCACGCAGCGGCGTCGCGCTGATCCTGGTCAACAGCGGGGTGCGTGGGGTCGCCTCCAACTCGCCGAGGGTGATGCGTGCCTGCTCGTCGGGCAGTTCGGGGTGGGGGACGACCTCGCCAACGTCGACGTTGACCGCGTGAACCGTCATGCCGGTGAAGGCCTCGACCCATTCAGCGACGACTTCGCGGGTGAGTTGCGCGACGGCAACGGTCGGTGCGGGCCATCGGGTGGCGATCTGCACGTCGAGGTCGACGGCGACGCGTTGTCCGCGTACGTCGGAGATCAGGTGCACGGAGACGCGCGGGAAGCTACGTCCGGCGAACTGACCGAGCCCGGAGGAGTGGTCGATCACCCCGGGGACCTGTCGGGCTGCCCGGAGGGCGATCTTCTCGACGACCCGCGGACTGATGGTGGTGCTGCGGTCGGAATCCACTGCGGTGCTCATCCCTTGCCGCGCTGACTGGTGCCGACCACCCGCCGCAGATCGACCAGGCCTTCCAGGTGTGCACCGACGATCCCGCCGACGCCGCACAGCACGAGGACCACCAGGAATCCGATGATGCCCTGCCAGAGTGCCCCGACGGCCAACAGGAATCCGAAGAGTACACCGAGGATCGTCGCGTACTTCATTGTTGCCTCACTTCATGGTCTGGTGCTGCGTGTGGTTTGTTACTCGTCGTCGCTGCGGGTCCGCGTTTCGGTGTAGCGCCGTGCTCCCGGGAAGTTGCGTGGCAACCGGGACCGGACGGTGCGTTCGGCGTTGCGGGCGGCCCTCTCGGCAGCCTTGATGAACTGCCTTGTTTTCGGGGAGTGCGCGATGACCGCACCTTTGGCCCGAAGATCCTCGGCACGCCGCAGGACCTCGTCGGAGGTTCGTTCGGCGAAGTCGGTGGCCTGGCGGGCGACGTCCTCGGGGATGAAGCCCGGGAGCCGGACGCTTTCAACGTTGCGTCGCACACGGATGCGGCGTTCCCACTGGTCGTCGAGTTCGCGCAGGGCCGTGATGAGCTGCTCATCCGAGCCGCCCCGGTCGGGGTGGTTGGCGCGGATGATCTCCCGGCGGGCCCGTACGTACTCCGGGTCGTCGCGGAAGGTACCGGGGTTACCGGTGGCGCTCATCGTTGTTCCTCTGCTGTGTAGTCTGCGAAGTCTTCAGTGTCCTCTAGCTGTGGTTCCGACCGCACTGATTCCTTGGTTGTTACGCGCTACTGCACGCGGGTGGGCTGCTGCTCGGTCCCCTCCTGCTCGGGATCGTCGTCGTCCCCGGGCAGGTGGATGTCGTGGACGAGGACGTTGACCTCGGTGACCTCCAGGCCGGTCATCTCTTCGACGGAGAGGATGATGTTGCGACGGATCGCCTCGGCGAGCTCGTGGATCGCAACCCCGTACTCGGCGACGATGGAGATGTCGACCGCGGCCTGCCGCTCGCCCACCTCCACGGAGATGCCCTGCTGGACGTTGACGCGGGCGCCGGGGATGCGTTCACGCAGTGCGCCGATGGCGCGGGTGGTGCCGCCACCGAGACCGTGGACCCCGGTGACCTCACGGGCGGCGACGCCGGCGATCTTGGAGACGACGACGTCGGCGACGGAGGTCTGCCCGTGTTCGGTCATCAGACCGGAGTGACGGGTCGCGGGGACACCGGTGGTGTTGTCGGACGTGCTGGATGCGCTGGTGCCTGCCGGTGCGGTGGTGTTCTCGGTGGAGTCGTTGGCGGAGGTGCTGTCGCTCATCTGAGAGGTCCTCTACATGGGGTTGGTCGGGTGCAGGTGTTGGTCAGTCTGCCTGGTCCCTATCGTACTGGAGTACGCCCGCTGTGCCCGGGCGTCGAGGGCGGTGTGAGTCACATGATTGTGATTCGACCGCTGTGGCAGCGCCGGGCAGACGCCGGGCCGGCTCCGGTTCGGGCACCGCTTCGTCGCGGCGCCCGACCTCGGGCTTTACTGCTGCCGACACTGCTGCAGACATTGCCGGCGACCAGCGCAGGAAGTCGCAGCGGGGGTAGGGCGGGGGATTTGGCTCCATAGGTCGGACGTGGTTAAATGGTCGACGTTGCTTTGACATGGCGTTCGTGCGCCCGAGTCACGCACCAGCCACCAGGCCGGATCGGAACCGGTGGCAGGGCACTTTGGACCGGGCAGACAACGGCGCCGATGGTGAAGTGAGCATGACCCATCATCGTCAGGATCATCCTGTCGATTGGTCTGCCGCGCGGGTGTGTCCATGACACGCCCGACCGCGGGTACCGGACCAAGGGGGCATGGCAAATAAACAGAGGCTCAACAAGCGAAGATCCTGATGCGACCACACCAGTCGGGGGCTCTTCCTCGGGATGCATGCGTGACATTTGCCGTGCCGTCAAGCGTTGACAATGAATAAGAAGTACCCACCGCCATTGCTGCGGCCCCGGATACCGGGGACTGCCGCAGGGATGGTGGGGGACACGAGGAAGAGGACTAGCGTGGCGGGACAGAAGATCCGCATCAGGCTCAAGGCCTACGATCACGAGGCAATCGACGCTTCTGCAAAGAAGATCGTCGAGACGGTCACCCGTACCGGTGCCCGCGTGGTTGGCCCTGTGCCTCTGCCCACCGAGAAGAACGTGTACTGCGTCATCCGTTCGCCGCACAAGTACAAGGACTCTCGCGAGCACTTCGAGATGCGCACCCATAAGCGGCTGATCGACATTCTCGACCCGACCCCGAAGACCGTTGACGCTCTCATGCGCATCGATCTTCCGGCCAGCGTCGACGTCAACATCCAGTGATCTCGTTCTGGACGAGATTGTGGACTTGAGTCTGAATTAGGCAGCGGAGAAGCGAATTATGAGTGAAAACGAGATCAAGGGCATCCTGGGCAAGAAGCTCGGCATGACCCAGATCTTCGACGAGGACAACCGGGTCGTCCCGGTCACCGTCGTCGAGGCTGGGCCGTGCGTCGTCACCCAGGTGCGCACCAAGGACATCGACGGCTACGAGGCCGTCCAGATCGCCTACGGCGACATTGACCCGCGTAAGGTCAACCAGCCGCAGGCCGGTCACTTCAAGAAGGCCGGTGTCACCCCGCGCCGCCACGTGACGGAGATCCGCGTCGAGGACGCCTCCGCCTACGAGGTCGGCCAGGACGTCACCGCCGAACTGTTCAACGAGGTTCTCTTCGTTGACGTCACCGGCACCTCCAAGGGTAAGGGCTTCGCCGGCGCCATGAAGCGCCACGGCTTCGCCGGCCAGGGCGCCTCCCACGGTAACCAGGCCGCTCACCGCCGCGTCGGTGGCATCGGCGCCTGCGCTACCCCGGGTCGTGTCTTCAAGGGCAAGCGTATGGCAGGCCGCATGGGCAACGAGCAGGTCACCCTGCAGAACCTGAAGGTCGCAAAGGTGGACGCTGCGTCCAACCTGCTGCTGATCAAGGGTGCCATCCCCGGAACCAACGGCGGTATCGTCACCGTCAAGACCGCAGTGAAGGGCGGTGCACACGCATGAGCAACTTGACCCTCAACGTCCAGACCGCCGACGGTGCCACCAACGGCTCGGTCGACCTTCCCGCATCGATCTTCGATGTGGAGCCGTCCGTCCCGCTGATGCACCAGGTCGTCGTGGCCCAGCTCGCCGCGAAGCGCCAGGGCACCCACGCCACGAAGACTCGTGGCCAGGTCTCCGGCGGCGGCAAGAAGCCCTTCCGTCAGAAGGGCACCGGCCGCGCCCGCCAGGGCTCGATCCGCGCGCCGCACTACACCGGCGGTGGCATCGTCCACGGCCCGCAGCCGCGTGACTACGACCAGCGGACCCCCAAGAAGATGAAGGCAGCCGCCCTGCGCGGTGCCCTCACCGACCGCGTCCGTAACGAGCGCATCCACCTCGTGGAGGAGCTCGTCGCCGGCCAGACCCCCTCGACCAAGGCAGCCAAGGCGTTCATCGAGCGCCTCACCGACCGCAAGTCGGTCCTGGTTGTCCTCGGCCGCGAGGACGTCGCCGCGTGGAAGTCGGTCAACAACCTGCCGAACGTCCACACCCTGGCCTTCGACCAGCTCAACACCTACGACGTGCTGAACGCGGATGACCTCGTGTTCTCCGTCGAGGCGCTGAACGGCTTCATCGCCGCAGCTGACTCCAAGGCAGCAGGAAACGAAGCCAAGGAGGCAGCTAAGTGAGCACCATCGCTGACCCCCGGGACATCATCATCGCGCCCGTCGTCTCCGAGAAGTCCTACGGACTCATGGAGCAGAACGTCTACACGTTCCTGGTGAACCCGGACTCCAACAAGACCCAGATCAAGATTGCCGTCGAGCAGATCTTCGGTGTGAAGGTCGCCAGCGTCAACACCCTGAACCGCGAGGGCAAGCGTAAGCGCACCCGCTCCGGTTTCGGGCAGCGCAAGGCCACCAAGCGCGCCATGGTGACCCTGGTCGCCGGCAGCGATCCCATCGACATCTTCGGTGGCGCGGCCTAGGCCGCGCGATACCGACAGGTAAAGAGAGAGCAGAAGTATGGCTATTCGCAAGTACAAGCCGACTACGCCGGGTCGCCGCCAGAGCTCCGTGTCCGAGTTCAACGAGATCACTCGTTCGACCCCGGAGAAGTCTCTGCTGCGCCCGCTGTCCAAGACCGGCGGCCGCAACGTCCACGGCCACATCACGACCCGCCACATCGGTGGCGGCCACAAGCGGCGCTACCGTGTCATCGACTTCCGTCGTAATGACAAGGACGGCATCACCGCCAAGGTCGCACACATCGAGTACGACCCGAACCGCACCGCGAACATCGCGCTGCTGCACTACGCCGACGGTGAGAAGCGTTACATCCTCGCCCCGCGTGGTCTGACGCAGGGCACCGTCGTGGAGTCCGGTCCGGCTGCCGACATCAAGTCCGGCAACAACCTGCCGCTGCGCAACATCCCGACCGGTACCACCATCCACAACGTGGAGCTGAAGCCGGGCGGCGGTGCCAAGCTGGCACGCTCCGCTGGTGCGTCCATCCAGCTGCTGGGTAAGGAAGGCAAGTACGCCATCCTGCGTATGCCGTCCACCGAGATCCGTCGCGTCGACATCCGCTGCCGCGCGACCGTCGGTCAGGTCGGCAACGTCGACCAGATCAACATCCGCTGGGGCAAGGCCGGCCGTATGCGCTGGAAGGGCATCCGCCCGACCGTCCGCGGTGTCGTCATGAACCCGGTCGACCACCCGCACGGTGGTGGTGAGGGTAAGACCTCCGGTGGTCGCCACCCGGTCTCCCCGTGGGGCCAGCCTGAGGGCCGTACCCGCAAGCCCAACCGTCCGAGCGACAAGCTGATCGTCCGCCGTCGCCGTGCCAACAAGAACAAGAAGCGCTAAAGGAGGTAGTTGAGAATGCCACGCAGCCTCAAGAAGGGCCCGTTCGTCGACGAACACCTCCTCGCGAAGGTGGACGTTCAGAACGACGCCGGCACCAAGAAGGTCATCAAGACCTGGTCCCGTCGATCGACCATTCTGCCCGACTTCATCGGCCACACTTTCGCCGTCCACGACGGTCGCAAGCATGTCCCGGTGTTCGTCGATGATTCCATGGTGGGTCACAAGCTGGGCGAGTTCGCCCCGACCAAGACCTTCAAGGGACACATCAAGGATGACAAGAAGGGTCGGCGATAACCATGTCTGACACCGCTGTCAACAACGCACGCGCAACCGCCAAGTTCGTCCGGGTCACCCCGATGAAGGCACGCCGCGTCATCGACACCATTCGTGGCAAGTCCGTGGAGGACGCCCTGGCAATCCTGCGGTACGCACCGCAGTCGGCTTCCGAGCCGATCGCCAAGGTCGTCGCCTCCGCCGCCGCGAATGCCGAGAACAACTTCGGCCTGGACCCGAACACGCTCGTCGTCTCCGAGGCATTCGCCGACGAGGGACCGACGCTCAAGCGGTTCCAGCCCCGCGCACAGGGTCGGGCTTTCCAGATCCGCAAGCGCACCAGCCACATCACCGTGGTTGTCGAGAGCCAGAAGGGAAGTGCTCAGTAGTGGGCCAGAAGATTCACCCCCACGGCCTCCGGCTGGGTATCACTTCCGAGTGGCGCTCCCGCTGGTACGCCGACAAGCAGTACGCTGACTACCTCGCCGAGGACATCAAGATCCGCGAGTTCCTGTCGAAGGGCCTCGACCGCGCCGGCATCGCCGACGTCGTCATCGAGCGCACCCGCGACCGGGTCCGTGTGGACATCCACACCGCTCGTCCGGGTATCGTCATCGGCCGTCGCGGCTCCGAGGCTGACCGCATCCGCGGCAAGCTGGAGAAGCTCACCGGCAAGCAGGTTCAGCTGAACATCCTGGAAGTCAAGAACATTGACGCCAACGCGAAGCTGGTGGCCCAGTCCATCGCCGAGCAGCTCAGCAACCGCGTGGCATTCCGCCGCGCAATGCGTAAGGCCATCCAGTCGGCCATGCGTCAGCCTGAGGTCAAGGGCATCAAGGTCGTGTGCTCCGGTCGTCTCGGCGGTGCCGAGATGGGCCGCACCGAGCGCTACCACGAGGGTCGCGTTCCGCTGCACACCCTGCGTGCCGAGATCGACTACGGCACCTACGAGGCCCACACCACCTTCGGCCGTATCGGCGTGAAGGTCTGGATCTACAAGGGCGACGTCGTCGGCGGCCGCCGCGAGTCCCTGCAGAACGCCCGTGACGACCGCGGTAACCGCGGTGGCAACCGTCGTGAGCGTCCGCGTCGTGGTGGAGCTCGCCGTCAGCGCGCCGAGCAGAAGCAGGAGGGTTAACCCATGCTTATCCCCAAGCGCACGAAGTACCGCCGCCAGCACCGGCCTCACCGCACCGGTGTGTCCAAGGGCGGCAACCGCGTGACGTTCGGCGACTACGGCCTGCAGGCCCTGGAGCCGACCTACATCACCAACCGTCAGATCGAGTCCGCCCGTATCGCCATCAACCGCCACGTCAAGCGTGGTGGCAAGGTGTGGATCAACATCTTCCCGGATCGTCCGCTGACCCAGAAGCCGCTCGGCGTGCGTATGGGTTCCGGTAAGGGCCCCGTGGAGAAGTGGGTGGCCAACGTCAAGCCCGGCCGCATCCTCTTCGAGATGTCCTACCCCAACGAGGAGATCGCCCTGGAGGCTCTCCGTCGTGCCGGCAACAAGCTGCCCTGCAAGGTGCGCATCGTGAAGAAGGAGGATCAGTTCTGATGGCTACCGGAACCCCGGCTCACGAGCTCCGCGAGCTCAACAACGAAGAACTGGCCACCCGTCTCACGGAGGCTAAGGAAGAGCTGTTCAACCTGCGCTTCCAGTCCGCCACCGGCCAGCTGTCCAACAACCGTCGTCTGGGCACCGTGAAGCGCGACATCGCCCGGATTCACACCGTCCTGCGCGAGCGCGAGCTCGGGCTGTCCGTCATCCCCGGCGGTGAGGACGCATAATGAGCGAGGCAAACGTGAGCAACGAGAACACCAAGGGCGCACGCAAGGTCCGCTCCGGATACGTCGTGTCCGACAAGATGAGCAAGACCATCGTGGTCGAGCTCGAGGACCGCAAGAAGCACGCCCTCTACGGCAAGATCATGCGCGCCAACACCAAGGTGAAGGCGCATGACGAGAACGAGACCGCCGGCATCGGCGACTTCGTTCGCATCGAGGAGACCCGGCCGCTGTCCAAGGACAAGCACTTCCGTCTCGTCGAGATCATCGAGAAGGCCAAGTAGTCCTTTTCCCGCTGGCCCGGAATCTTCCGGTCCATCGGTGAGGGCACTCACCTGACCTGCCGAACCCCCGTCCCCGCTCCTCAGGAGCGGGGACGGGGGTTTCGTGTTTCAGGACGCTGCGGTCAATGGCCGGCAGTCGTGGTTGGTGACGCTAAGCGTCCCCGATTCGGTCATCTCACGTGTGGTCGGGTGACCGAATCGGGGACGGTTAGCTGCACCCCGCTCCCGGCGGCCTGTCCTCACTCAGAACTTCGGGCCGGCCGGGGGATTCTCGCCGGTGAGGGCGGCACACCCCAGGGTTGCCAGCTTGTCGCGTCGGCGCTCGTGAAGGGTGTGGGTGCGCAGTTCGCGCCAGTGGCGGTCCAGGTTCGACCCGCCAGCGGTGCCGCGCGTCCCGGTCAGCTCGTAGATGCGGGACGCGAGGTCCACCGTCAGCGCCCCGGTCGTCACCTTCGCCGCGGCAACCTGGAGGGACGCCTCGGCGGATGTGTCCGTCCCGCCCGACGCCCACAGCTCGTCCAGGGTACGTCCGGCCTTCTCCACCACTGCCTCGGCGGCGAACCGTTGGGCGACCAGTTCACCGACGAGGTGGGAGGTGAGGGGATCAGGATCGTCCTGGCGGGTGAGCTCGAGGGCGGCGTCGAGGGCGGACGTGGCGATGCCGACGTCGATCGCGGCGTGCAACAGTTGGGCGAAGGCACCGTAGCCGGGTAAAGTCAGCGCTGCGTCGAAGGAGCGCAGGGCGCCCTCCGGGACGGTCACGTCCTCGAAGACCACGGTGCCTGACCCGGTGAACTCCTGACCCAGGGCGGACCAGTCGTCCACCACGGTGAGGCCCGGGGCGTCGACCGGCAGGAATGCGGCGAGGGTCTGGCGGTCCTCGCCGGGACGACGGGCAGCCACCACGATGACCTCGGCGTAGATCGAGCCGGTGCAGAAGATTTTGCGGCCGTTCAGTCGTCCGTTGTCCAGGACCACGGGTCCGCCACCGGCGGTAGCGGCCGCGCTGTCGATCTGCGCATTGGCGAACAGGATGCTGCTGTCGCTGCTACTGCCGCTGCCGCTGTGGTGCTGGATGCCGAGCAGACGATCGGCCCAGTACTGCCGCGCCTCCGGGGTATTCGCCGGATCCGCCTCGTTGAACAGCCACCGGCTGAAACTGAGGTGGCTCTGGGGAACCTGGCCGAGGGAGCCGTCCTGTTCGGCGAGCGCGCCGACCCGTGAAGCGATCTGCGACGGGGAAAGCCCCGGCCCGCCGAGCCGTACGGGGACGGTGGCGGCGAGCGGTCCGGAGCGTTTCAGTTCGGTGACAGCCGGCTCCATCGGACTGCCGAGGGGCCTGGCGTCAGGCATGCACGGTGGCGGGGGAGTTGGTGGGGGAGAGGGCTGCTGCGTGGTGCGCCGGGGCGCTCGTGTGTGCGTCGAGTGAAGAGGTCAAGGTGGGTACTCCTGGTCGTGGCAGCTGTGTCGTGACCACGAGTAGACCCCCGGTCTGTTGCTCGGCCAGAGTTCCCCAAAGGGGTGAATGGAAGGGGGCCGCGGGACGCTGCCGCAGGACTCCGCGTTTATCGCTCGGTGATCAGGCGGGCGGTGACGCCGCTGCCGACGCGGCCGGAGCGTCCGCCGGTGGCCTTCGGGTCGGTGACCCCGGGCAGCAGCACCAGGGTGGTGCCGCCGGGGTGGTTGTCGGTGAGGCGTCGGGCGACCTCGAAGCCGTTGACCTCGGGCAGGTTACGCAGGTCCACGGTGCGTTCAGGACGCTCCGACGCGGCGAGGCCGGCCGCCGGGTCGGCACCGAAGAGGTTGCGGCTGCGGGCCGGCACGGGGTTGTCCGGGGTGGCGTCCGCACCGGCGTCGATCAGTCGGGCCAGGGCAGAGAGGCTGATCAGCGCCTGTTCCAGCCACCGCCACAGCAGTACGCCGTCGGCCCCGCCTCGTTCGTCGACGACGGAGATCCGCGCCAGTGCCTGCGTCCCGAGGATCACGTGTGCCACACCGTCGACCGGACGCACCGGCCCGGTCACGGAGATCTTCGCCGTGCTCACCTCGACGGTGGCACCGGGAACCTCCGCCCCTTCTGACGCACCCGTCGCCGTGCCGGTCGCTGTGCCGGATGCAGTGACCGCGGCGTCCAGCAGTGCCGCGGTGTCCGTCACGGTCTGCCGCACGACCGGGGCCCCGGTGAGCAGGTCGGACGCCACGGCGTGCGGGTGGGGGACGGCCGCGGTGAACTGCTGGTCGAGGCGTCCGACGGTGCGGCGCAAGGTGTCTGCGGTGGAGGCCCCGGTGCCAGCCGGACGGCGACTGCGCAGCGCCACGGAGTCGAGAGGCTGTCCGGCGGCGGCGCGGGCGAGCACCACCGCCGCGGCGAGGATCTCTTCCACACCGGTGCCCAGCTGGGCGGGCAGCAGCTCCAGCAGTGCCTCGGCGTCGCTGACGTCGAAGGTCTTGTAGGTCGCCGGGCCGCCGCCGTGGATCGGGGCGGCGACCGGAACGGCCAGTGCGGTGGCGGCCGCGTCCGTCCAGGACCCGGCGGGCGGCAGCGTCCCGCCGTCCAGCAGCGTGCGGACATCATTGATCACCGTCGCCCAACTCGCACTGTCGACGACCCCGCGGTGCACACACACCAGCAGCCTGGTCGGCGACAGCCGGCTGATTCTCCACACCAGCCCGTCCGATGGGGACAACTCCGCGGCCAGCACCCCGGGCCCGGTGCGGTCCTCGGCGATGAGGTCGGACGCTCCGACCGCTGGCTCTCCGGGGATGGTCACCGTCGCAGTGCCGGCAGCGCCGTCCTCGCCGTCGGTGAGCACTGCGCGCAGTGCGCCGTGGGTGGCCATCATGGTGGTCACGACGTGGCAGAGCAGGGTGTCCGGGATGTCGGTGGCGGTGTCGACCGTGCCCCACACGGCGGCGGAGGCGGGCGCGGGGGAGGTGTGGATGGAATCAGGCATCGTCATGAACGTTACCCACATGCCCCTCGCCAGGTGTGGACGAGATGGGCACATGTGGACAACTTTCGGAATCGGCGCCGGATCTGTGCACAGGACCCACGACGGGGTGAATGGAAAGCACCTTATCCTGCGAGTAGGTTGGCAAAGGTTTGGCCGAGAACAAGTAAGGAGAATCACCGTGTCGAGGAAGAACGTCGTCATCCCCGTCGGGCTCGCGTTCGTCGCCGTGGTCGTCGCCGCGGTGAACCTGCGCGCCGGCATCGCCTCCCTCGGGCCGGTGCTGTCGGACGTCCTGGGCGCATTCGGTGCGTCCGGTTCCCTCGCCGGACTGATCACCGCCATGCCCGGCGTGCTCTTCGGCATCATGGGCCTGTGCGCGGTGCCGCTGGCCCGACGCATGGGCCTGAGCCGGGTGATCGTGATCGGCATGGTGCTGGCCCTCGTCGGCCTGGCCGCACGCCCCTGGGTCGGTGGGATCGCCTGGTTCATCCTGCTCAGTGGCCTGGTCGTCGCCGGTATCGCGGTGGGAAACGTGCTGATCCCGGCGTGGGTGAAGAGTTACGGCGGACGCCGCACCGTGGCAATGATGACCGCCTACGGCGCCCTGCTCGGACTGTCCGGCGCGCTCGGTCCACTGTCGGCACTGTGGTTCTCGGGGGACGACGCCTGGCGCTGGGCCCTGTTCGTCTGGGGTGTCCTCGCCGCGGTGCAGGTCGTGGTATGGCTCGGTGTCGCGTGGCGCACCGGTTTCGACTTCCCGTCCACACCGGAGCCCGAGCCGGTTCCCGCGGAGCCGGGGTCGGACGCTCCGGCCTCCGCCGATGCGTCCGGCGACGCGGCGTCCGGCGACGCCGCCGCCACGCGCGCCGCTTTGACCTCGGTGTCGCTGTGGCGCTCGCCGACGGCGGTGTTCCTCACCATGTTCTTCGCACTGCAGTCGATGAACGCCTACCTGCAGATGGGCTGGATGCCGCAGATGTACGTGGACGCCGGGGTCTCCCGCGACACCGCCAGCGTGGCGCTGTCCCTGGTCGGCGCGTTGAACATCCTCGGCGGCCTGCTGATGCCCACCATCATTGACCGGGCTCGCAGCCTGGCACCGTTCCCGCTGGTCTTCGCCGTGCTCACCGCGGCCGGCTACCTTGGCATCCTGCTGGCGCCGACGACAACACCGCTGCTGTGGGCGTTCCTACTGGGTATCGGCGGGTTCTGCTTCCCGACGGCCATCGCGCTGATTCCGGCGCGCAGCCGCTCGCCGCTGGTGACCGCCCGGCTGTCGGGCTTCGTCCAGCCGATGGGCTACTTCCTGGCCGGGCTCGGGCCGTTCGCCATCGGGCTCGTCTACGAGGCCACGGGCAGCTGGACGGTCATCCTGTCGACCCTGGTGGTGCTGTCACTCGTCATGGGACTCGTCGGGGTCAGAGCCGGACGCAACTCCATCATCGACGACGAGCTCACCGCGCCGCACTGGCGCGAGTACACCGGTCACTGACACCCGAGCTTCCCGGCAAGCCATGCTTCGGAACGGGCCAGGTACTCCTTCGCGACGGGGGCCGGACTGATTGCCTCGAAGGCGTGCGGTGCCCCGGGGACCTCATCGAGGGTGACGTTCACCCCGGCATCGGCCAGCGCGCGGGCATAGGCTGCGTCCTCCTCGTAGAACAGGTCCACTGTCCCGCTACCGATCCACGCCGGGGCCAGTCCGGTCAGATCATCCCGGCGGGACGGCACGGAACCCTCGGGTACGGTCGCTGAACCTGGTTCCGTGCCGAGGAAGGACCTCCAGCCGACAAGGTTCGACCGGTTGTTCCATAGTGGGTGCCGCTCGTCGTCCAGCCTGCGGTCGGCCGCGGTGCGGTCATCGAACATGGGGCAGAACATCCATTGGGCCGCCGGCTGCAGAGCGCCGCTGTCGCGCTTGTCGTGCAGCCGGTTGGTGAGCATGGCGGTGAGTCCGCCGCCGGCGCTTTCCCCGCCGATGGCGATTCGTGAGGGGTCGATCCCGCGTTCCCCCGCATGATCGACCAACCAGTTCCACGCAGCTTCGCAGTCGTCAAGGGGGGGGGTGGGGAACGGGTGCTCGAGGGACAGTCGGTAGGTGGCCATCACCACGGTGATGCGGAGGGAGGTGCAGAGGGACGCCATCCTGGCGTAGTCCTGTGCCGGGGAACCGATCACCATTCCTCCACCGTGGATCCAGAGCAGGGCAGCCCCGCTGGCATTCTCGACGGGGTTGAGGACATGGACCGGAGGAATGCCACCGCCGAGATCGACGGTCCCGCTCTGGGCGCCCACTGGCGGGGAACCTGCGGGCAGTAACCGTGTGGCCCGGCGGATGACGGCCCTCCCGAGCCGTGTCGCCACGGGTGCGGTCGGGAGGAATCGGAACGTGGTGCGCAGTTGAGGGTGGAGCTTGTCGGCGTCCATGGGCGGTGCCTTCCGGCGAGGGGAGGGGGTTTGCGCGAGTCTAGGCGCAGCCATCCGGTAGCCGGACAGGTCAGCGGCCGCGCCGCCGCCGACACCACCAGTCCCACCGATCCGGCGGTTCATGCCGATCTCCGGGCCCGGTTGCTCCCGGAACTCGACGTCAAGCCTGCGGTGGTGACATAGCGTTTCCGTCAGGGTGTGTTGAATCTGTGAACCAACACAGACCATTGCGCGTGAAGCCCCGCCGGGTGTTACGGTCTTAAAGTGAGAGGAAGCGCCAAAGTCTTCACCAGAGACCTGTCACGGCTCTGGAAGACACCCAAGGCCTGGCTGATCGTCATCGGTCTGATGATCACCCCTGCCCTGTACGCCTGGCTGAACATCGCCGCCTTCTGGGACCCCTACTCCAACACCGGTGAGATCGGTGTCGCCGTGGTCAACGAGGACGAGGGCGGCGATTCGGAACTGACCGGCCCGATCGACGTCGGCGCACAGGTCGTCTCCCAGCTCAAGGAGAACGACCAGCTCGGCTGGCAGTTCATGGACGCCGAGGAAGCCGACGACGCCCTGAGGAAGGGCGACGTCTACGGCTCCATCACGGTGCCCTCGACCTTCACCGACGACATCCTCAGCATGTTCGAGGGCACCTACTCGCCCCCGACGCTGGTGTACCAGGTGAACGAGAAGACCAGCGCGATCTCCCCGAAGATCACCGACCAGGGTGCCACCACCCTCGACGCGACGATCAGCTCGGTGGTCAAGGAGCGCATCGCCGAGGCGGTCACCACCGAGCTGTCCAACAGTGGTGGGGATCTCGAGGACCGTCTGGCGAACGCCCAGTCCGGCGCGGCCAACGCCTTCGACGAAACCGCCGACACCATGGCCTCGGCCAGTGCGTCGCTGACCCGCATCCAGGAGCGTCTGGATCAGGCCCAGCCCACGGTGGAGTCCACCCAACGGGCCCTGCGCTCGGTCGACGGCGCCCTGGACGAGGCGAACACCGCCCTGACCCAGGTGCAGTCGATCATGACCGGGGTCCAGGCACAGATCGACAACTTCTCCGAGGCGGCCACCACCGCCTACCTGGAGAGCACCGGCGCCCTGGCCGAGGGCACCTCCGCAGCCCGTGGCGCGATCTCCGCGGTCACCGGGGAGCTGGAGCGCGCCGGGACGGGCATCGACTCGGCGTTGCGTGACGCCTCCGCGTTCACCCGCCAGAGCGACCGCGCCATCGCGCAGCTGGAGCGTCTGCTCGGCGGTGCCGCCCTGGGGAACGGCGTCGCCGGCCCGCTGCAGGACGCCCTGGACGACCTGCGTAGCCAGAACGACGCGAACTCCGACCTGATCAACAGCCTCACGGGGCTGCAGTCGGACGCTTCGGGTGCGCTCGATGCGGTGTCCGGGGCGTCCGACGCCCTCGCCGCCGCCACCGACGACAGCCGCGACTCCGCCGGTGGCCTGCAGTCGACGACCGGCGACGCCCTGCCGCAGCTGCAGGCCGCGATCAGCCGGGTCAACGCCACCGCCGGCAACTTCGCCGGCGCCCTGAAGTCCACCCAGACCATGCTGGGCGAGGCGAATTCCCTGCTGGACGGTGTCAGTGACCAGCTCGAGGGCACCGGCGAGGTGATCAGCAACTTCGCCGAGGAGGTCGACGGTATCGAGAGTGGGCTGGAGACGGCGAAGGCCGACATCCTGGCGCTGAATGCGGCGTCCGAAGGTGGTCTGCTGGACACCGTGACCAGTCTCGATTCCGACGGTGTCTCCCGCTTCGTCGCCTCCCCGGCGACCGTGGAGAGCAATGCGGTGTACCCGGTGGCGACCTACGGCTCGGGCATGGCCGCACTGTTCACCAACCTGTCGCTGTGGATCGGCGCATTCATGATGATGGTGATCTTCCGCGTGGAGGTCGATAAGAAGGGCGTCCAGCGGCTCACCGTCGGCCAGGCCTACCGCGGTCGACTGGCACTGCTGGCGGTGCTCGGCGTGGGCCAGGGTCTGGTCGTCTCGATCGGTAACCTGCTGCTCGGCGTGCAGACCGAGAACGACTTCGCCTTCGTCGCCACCACGGTGTTCGCCGGCCTGTCGTACCTGTCGATCATGTATGCGCTGGTCGCCGCACTCGGCCATGTCGGCCGCATCATCGCGGTGGTGTTGGCGTTCCTGCAGATCCCGGGTGCCTCGGGCATGTACCCGATAGAGATGACGCCTGCCTTCTTCCAGGCGATATACCCACTCCTGCCGTTCACCTACGGTATCGACGCCCTCCGCGAGGTCATCGGTGGTTTCTACGGCGACCACTACTGGCGTGCCATGGGCACACTGTTGTTCATGGCGTTGGCGGCGCTGCTGATCGGGCTGCTGCTGCGGCGGTGGATGTCGAACGTCAACGTGCAGGTCAACAAGGAGCTGGAGTCCACCGGCCTGATCGTCAGTGAGAGGGTCGAGGTCGTGGGGACGAGCTACCGTCTGACCGACGTGATCCACGCGCTGCGCGACCGTGAGGCCTTCCGTGAGGAGATGGACCACCGGTGGAAGCCGCTGCGTGAGAACTACGACCGCCTGCTGCGCGTTTCGGTGATCGTGGGGGTCGCCGGTGTGGTGGTACTGGGCATCATCGCCCGGTTCACCAGCAGCCAGAAGGCCCTGGTGTTCGGCATCGTGTGCCTGTGGATGCTGCTGGTTGTGGCGTTCATCCTGATGCTGGAGTACGCGAAGCAGAGTTTCGCCCGTGCCCATGAGCTCTCGGAGCTCCCGGAGAGCGAGCTGCAGAGCGCCGTCGTCGGCGCCGGCGTGGGCGGCAGTTCGGTGATCCAGGACGACCCGGACGACCCGGACGATTCAGAGGACCGCGCTGACAGCGCGGACGAGACGAAGGGTGGCCAGGCATGAAGAAGTCCCTGAGTATCGTGCGCGATGACCTGCGCTCCATCCGTCGCAGCGTGATCACGTCCATCATGGTGTTCTTCATCATGGTCATCCCGATGGTGTTCGCCGTGTTCAACGTGCTCGCGAGCTGGAAACCCTTCGAGAACACCGAGGAACTGGAGATCGCCGTCGCCAACGCCGACACCGGCCACGAGAGCGACATCGCCCCGATGCAGCTGAACCTGGGTGACCAGGTGCTTTCGCAGCTAGCCCGTAACGACCAGATCGACTGGGTCATCACCACCGAGGACGAGGCCATCGAGGGCACGAAGTCCGGCGACTACTACGCCGCGATCGTGCTCCCGGAGGATTTCAGCACCTCGATCCTGACCTTCTACGCCACCGGCACCGAGCCGACGACGCTGCAGCTCTACACCAACGAGAAGAAGAACGCGCTGTCGACGCTCATCACCGAGCAGGGTGCCGACGGTGTGATCACGCAGATCAACGAGACCTTCACCGAGATCGTCGCCAATGTCGGCCTCGGTGCGGTGTCGAGCCTGTCGGACTACCTGGAGCACGAGGACACCCAGGCCGCGATGCAGCGCCTGGAGTCCCGGGTGGAGAACATCGGTGCCCGGGTGGAGTCCGGTGCGACGACCGTCCGTTCGCTGACGAACCTGCTGGAGTCCACCACCCCGCTGGTCGACGGTGCCGGCAACATCGCCCGCGCCGCCGGTGCCCAGTTCGACGACCCGGAGGAGGCCGGCGAGGGCGCAGCGGCCAGCGATGACCTGCTTTCCACCCTGGACACGGCCACCAGCTCCCTGGAGAGTGCCCTCGGCGCGACGAGTGAGAGTTTCGGTGCGGTCAGCGGCCAGCTGGACTCCCTGTTCGCCTCGGCGAACTCCGCCAGCGGGACCACCGCGGCGACCTTCGACACCCTGGCCGACCGGGTGCAGCAGCAGGTCAACTACTTCGAGGGCCTGCGCAACACCCTGGACACCAACATCGGCAACAACCTGCCGGACGCCGCGAAGCCCGGCTACGAGCGCGTGCTGTCCTCGTTGGACGCCACAATCGACCGGACGTCCGACCTGCAGGAGGACCTGGCCGGTACGGCCAGCGACATCCGCGCGGGCAATGCCTCGGCACAGGAGACCAAGTCGAACATCGAGGGCTCGCTGAGCCGAGCCAGTGCGGCGATCGACGAGGCCGTGTCGTCCTACCGTCAGGACCTGAAGCCGCAGCTCTCCGAGCTGGGCGACACCATGGACCGCCTCGGCACCAGCGTCGCCGCGGTGAAGGCCGACCTGCAGGACATCACCTCCGGGCTGTCCGACGGCGACGGTTCGCTGAGCAGCACCCTGGCGCGTGCGGCGACCGCGACGGACAGCATCGCCGACAAGCTCGACGAGCATGCCGAGACCTTCGCCGAGGTCGCCGAAGCCCTGGGTAGCGCCGGTGACGACGGTGACTTCGCGAAGCTGGCGGAACTGGTCGGCAACGACCCGGATTCCCTGGCCCAGCACCTCGCTGCGCCGGTGAACGTGGAGCGCGAGGCCGTGTACCCGGTCGCCACCTTCGGTTCCGGCATGGCCCCACTGTACGCGGTGCTGGCCCTGTGGGTCGGTGCCCTGCTGACCTCGGTCCTGGTACGTCCCTACGTCGCGGGCAGCACGCCGATCGCAGAGGCGGAGGACGCGACGGTGTCGCGCACCGAGGCCTACTTCGGTCGTCTCGGCCTGTACCAGCTGATCGGCTTCGTGCAGTCGACGTTGACCGGACTGGGGCTGATCGTGTTCGTGGAGATCGAGCCGGTGCACCCGTTCCTGCTGATGCTGTCGTCCTGGATCATCTCGATGGTGTTCATAACGATCGTCTACACACTGGTGCTGTCCTTCGGCAGTGTGGGTAAGGCGATCTCGGTGATCATCCTGGTGATACAGGTCGCCGGTGCCGGCGGTGCCTATCCGTTGCCGCTGCTGCCGGGCTGGTTCCAGGCGTTGCACCCGATCCTGCCGGCGACCTACGCCGTGGACGCGATGCGTTCGGCGATCGCCGGGATCTACAAGGGTGACTTCTGGATCAGCCTGGGCTGCCTGCTGATCTTCCTGATCCCGGCGCTGATCCTGGGTCTGCTGCTGCGTCGCTTCCTCGACGGTTACAACCGCAAGACCCTGCAGGCGATCGACTCGACCAAGGTGATGCTCTAAACCCAGGCTCCCGTGGGAACGGGAACCGGGGTAGGGGGGACGACGGCAGGGGAGTTCCTGCCGGGGGAGTTACGGCCGGGGTCGGCCTTCGATCCAGTAGGCGATCCAGTTGACGAGTGCGGAGTCCAGGCCCCACTCGTCGACGGCCAGGCCGCGGACCATCTTCGACAGTCCGACCTCGCCACTGGCCCACACGTAGCTCGGCTGGGTGGACGGGTGTCCGGCTGCGGCGGCCTTGGTGAAGTGGGCGCGCACGGTCTCGGTGGCCTGCTCCGGGGTGGCGTCCAGGACAATGAGGGAGCCGACCTTGTCGGCCCACTGCTCGGCGAAGCCGGCCTCCAGTTCGTTGCCACCGTCGGTGACGATCACCAGGTGGTAGGACGCGAGGTCGTCGGGGTGGTGGTCGACGGTGAACTCCAGGACGGCGCGCAGGGCGGGGACCGCGGAGGGGTCGGCGACGAAGAGGGGACGCTCGTCGTTGTGGCGGGTCCAGATGGCGTTGGACAGCCAGATGCCGGCGGTGTCGCCGGGCTGGGCGGCGGCGACCCAGGTGGCGCCGGGGCCGGGGTGGTCGTCGTGCATGACCACGTCCACGTCGATCTCCCCGGCGTCCTGCCGGAAGTGCCGGACGGTGTACCAGCGCAGGCCGGGGCGTTCGTACTCGTCGATCTCGGCGACGGCGGCGCGGATGTTGCTCCCGGCGGTGTCGAAGGTGGTGAAGTCGTCGCGGTCACGGGGCATCAGCAGGCCGAAGAACTCATCGGGGCCGGTGAGGGTCAACTCGCGCAGTTCGGGGGCGGCGAGTGTCAGCCGGCGCAGGTTGGGGGCGAGCTGTTCGGTGGCGGTGACGGTGACGGCGAGCAGCCGACCCGGATCGTCCGGCCCCTCCGGTGTGTTGCGCTGCGGGTGCTCGCGCAGTTCGGTGCTGGTCACCGCGGTGGCGGGGCGGGTGGTCATGGAGGCGGCTCCTAGCTGGTGGGGTGGTCGGCGGTGTGTCGGGTCTCGATGGTGGTCGCTGGATCAGCGTCGGCGATGTGCTCGCCGACCTCCGGTGGGGCCGAGGGCACGATCAGCGGCCCACCGGTGACCGGGTCGTCGATGACCACGGCATTGAGGTTGAAGATGTCCTTGAGCATCTCCGAGGTGATGATCTCGCTGGGCGAGCCGGTCACCATGACCTCGCCCTCGCGCATGACGACCAGGTGGTCGGAGTAGCGGACCGCCAGGTTCAGGTCGTGCAGCACCATCACCACGGTGCGGTCGAGCTGCTTCTTCAGCCGGCGCACCAGGTCGAGCAGTTCGATGGAGTGGGAGAGGTCGAGGTAGGTGGTGGGCTCGTCGAGGAAGAGGACGTCGGTGTTCTGGGCCAGCACCATGGAGATCCACACGCGCTGGCGCTGGCCACCGGACAGGGAGTCGACCGGACGGTCGGCCAGCGAGGCGACCGAGGTCATCTCGAGGGCGGCCATGACCTCTTCCTCGTCGGTGGAGGACCACTGGCGGATCCACGACTGGTGCGGGTGGCGTCCGCGGGCGACGAGGTCGGAGACGATCAGCCCGGGCGGGGCGACCGGCGACTGGGGGAGCACACCGATGATCTTGGAGAGGTCCTTGCGTTTCATCGACCCGATGTCGGTGGTACCGAGGTGGATCTCACCGGACCGGGGCGGCAGCAGCCGGGACATGGCGCGCAGCAGGGTGGACTTGCCGCAGCCGTTGGGGCCGATGACGGTGGTCACCTTGCCGACGGGGACCTGCAGGTCCAGGTCGTTGATGATTGCTTTGTCGTTGCCGTAGCCGACGGTGAGACCGGTGGCGCGGATGCTGTTGTCGCTCATTCGGTGGAGGCCCTCCGGTTGTTCTGGACGAGCAGGTAGATCAGGAAGATACCGCCGACGGCGGAGGTCAGCAGGCCGACGGGCAGTTCCGTCGGAAGCAGGGTCTGGGTGATGATGTCGGCGGCGACGAGCAGGCAGGCGCCGAACAGGGCGGCGGCCATCAGTGGTGGGGTGGAGCGTCCGCAGAGGCGTTGGGCGATCTGCGGGGAGACGAAGGCGACGAAGCCGATCGGCCCGGCGGCGGCGACGGCCATGGCGGCCAGGGCGACGGAGAACACCAGCAGGGCGATCTGCACCCCGGTGACGTTCTGGCCGAGCGAGCGGGCGATGTCGGGGCCCAGGATGCTGGCCATCAGCTGGAAGGCGATCCAGGCGAACAGTGGGGCACCGATGAGTACGGCGATCATCACCGGTGCGGCCTTGGTCCAGTCCGCGGCGTTGAGGGAGCCGGAGAGCCACAGTTGGGCGGTGGCGGCGTCGCGCAGGTCGGCCCGGGTCATCAGGAAGTTGATGTAGGCCATCAGCAGTGCAGAGATGATGATGCCGGACAGCACCAGGCGGAACGGGTCCATCCCGCGCTGGTAGGCCAGCAGCCAGATGACCAGGCCGGTGAGCAGACCGCCGAGCAGTGCGGCGACGGGGATGCCGACGCCGGAGAGCCAGCCGACCATGCCGCCGGTCGCGCCACCGCCGAGCACGATGATGGTCACCGCCATGGCGGAGGCGCCGGTGGTGATGCCGAGGATGTCCGGGCTGGCCAGGGCATTGCGGGTCACGGACTGGGTCAGTGCACCGGAGAGGCCCAGGGCCGCGCCGACGACGATGGCGGTGACGGTCCGGGGCATGCGCCAGTCGAAGACCACGAGGTTCTCGATGCGTTCGCCGGCTCCGGTGCCGATGATCTCGAAGACGCGCCACGGGCTGATCGGGTAGTCGCCGACGCCGATGGACACGCAGAACAGGGCGAACACGGCGACGATAAGGCTGAGGGTGGTGAGGAACTGGCGGGGCCGCCACACGGTGGAGTAGACGCCGATGCGGAAGGCCGGACGCCCCGGCACAGTGCCGTCGGAGACGTAGCGGCGGATGCCGTGGGGACGCCGGGAGCGTCCGGTGCCGGACGCGTCGGCCTCGTCGGGGGCGACGGCGGTGGCGTTGGTGAGTGGACGCTCGGTCACAGCTGGACCACCTTCCTACGCACGAGCATGGCGATGAACAGCGGGGCGCCGACGAAGGCCATGACGATACCGACCTGGAGCTCGCCGGGGCGGGTGATGAGGCGTCCCACCACGTCGGCGTAGATCAGCAGGCAGGCTCCGGCCAGGGCACAGTAGGGCAGGATCCAGCGGTAGTCCGGGCCGGTCATCGAGCGCACCAGGTGGGGCACGACCAGGCCGAGGAAGGCGATGGGCCCGGCGGCGGCGGTGGCCGCGGCGGCGAGCAGGGCGATGATGACCATGCCGGTCAGTCGGGCGAGCTTGGTGTTGACACCGAGGGACTGGGCGATGTCGTCGCCGAGGTTGAGCAGGTTGAGTTGGGGGCCGGTCGCGAAGGCCAGAACCAGGCCGAACAGGATGATCGGTAGCACGCCCCAGAAGACTCCCATGTCGCGGCCGGCGACGGATCCGACGGTCCAGAATCGCAGCCGGTCGAGGTTGCTGTCGTCGGTGAGTACCAGGGCACTGATGATGGCCTGGAGGACGGCGTTCATCGCCGCGCCACCGAGGATCAGGGTCAGCGGGTGGACGTTGCCGCCGCCGACGGAGGCGAGTCCGAAGACGATGGCGGTGGCGACGAGGGCACCACCGAAGGCCCAAACGGCGGTCATGCCGGTACTGGTGACGTTGAAGAAGGCGAAGCTGACGACGACGGCGAGGGAGGCGCCGGAGGAGATGCCGAGGATGCCGGGGTCGGCCAGGGGGTTGCGGGTATGGCCCTGGATCAGGGCTCCGGCCACGCCGAGGGCGGCTCCGACGGCGATGCCGACCAGTGTGCGGGGGACGCGCAGTTCGGCGATGACCTGGAGGTCGGAGTCGGTGATGGTCCCCGGATTACGCAGCGCCGACGGCAGGTTGCGCAGTGCGGAGAACAGGCTGTCGGCCTCGATGATGCGGGAGCCGAATGCCAGGCTCAGGCCGATACCGACGACCAGGAGTGCGAGCAGGCCACCGAGTCCGAGCAGGCGGCGGCGTCGCAGTTGCGAGGTGACGGTGACGGCACTCTTGTGCTTGCGCTTGGCCCTGGATGGTGGCCCGGGCGGGTCAGTGTGACTGACGGTGGATGCCGTCATGGTCCAAAGCCCCTTTCGATCGAGGAAAGACGAAAATGGGCGAGGCGACCGGGGGAAAGCCCGGCACCTCGCCCGAGGATAGGTTCACCTTACGGTGAACATCCGCGAGTCGCAATGCAGCTGCCCCTCACTACATGGGGCGCCCCGGAACTCTAGAAGGGGAGCTTCGGCAGGGTGATGACGTTGGAGAGGTTGAAGCCGGCGACGATGAGGCTGATGACGGTGGTGATGTTGCCGATGGTGCCGAATGCGTCGTCGCCGACGAAGGAGCCGAGGATGCCGTCCTCGTCTTCCAGGGAGCCCAGGATGTTGTTGTCGTCGCCGATGCTGCTCTCGGAGGACAGTGCGGAGACGTCGGAACCGTCCTGGGCGGTGGCGATGCTGGCTCCGCCGAAGGCGACGGCGGTGGCGGTGGTGGCGGCGAGCAGGCTCTTCTTGAGCTCCATGTGGGGTGTCCTTTACGTCAGGGGGCAGTCGTGTCGCTGTTGTGGCGGCTCGACGTCCGGAATCACGGTGTCGCCCCCTTCCGGTCTGCGGTAGGACGCACTGACGTTGATCGTACGCCACGGTGAGGGCAGCGTCGAGGCCTACGATGGTCCTGTGACGTGTCACCTACGCGTGCGCGGGGGGATCGTGGGGACGGGCGGGGGAGCTGTGGACGCGGTGCCCTGACGGAGATTCGGGACAGGAAAGCACAGGTGGGGACAGGTTGGAACGTGTCTGACACGCAGTCCTCGTCGGCGAGAGTGCCCGTGTGGCCGGACCCTCTGGCGTTGCGATGGGCGGGGGTAGTCGATGTGGGGACTGCACAAATGCGTCCTGTGCAGCACTTTTGACGAGGAGTATCTACCCGGATAACTGACATGGGCGTAGGTGGCCGGACATGCGAAGCCCCGCCCGGGAGGTTTCCGGGCGGGGCTTGTCGGGTGTGGCGGGTCGCTTATGCGGCACCCTGGGATGCCAGGAAGCCCTGGACGTCCTGGACGACACCCTGGAAGGTGTCGGAGGCGTCGACGACGGACTCGAAGGCGCCGGCGATGTCGCCGAGCGGGCTGGCGAAGTCGGCGATGAACTCCAGGGCCGCGGCGGCCTCCTGGATGTTGAAGGCGCCGTCCTCGTCGAAGGAGCCCAGGACCTCGTCGCCGGCGACGGAGCCGGTGGAGCCCTCGGCGCTGCCGGCGTCCTCGCCCTCTTCACCGTCCTGGCCCTCTTCGGCGTCGTCGCCGTCCTGCGAGGACAGTTCAGGCAGCGAGCTGCCGGTCTCGTTGGCCGGGGTGTCGTTCTCGGCATCGTTCTGTGCTGCGGCGACACCGGTGCCACCGATGGCCAGAGCGGATGCGGCGGCGAGGGTGATCAAAGACTTACGGGTCTTCATGAAGTCGGTTCTCCTTGGGGGATCAACATGTGAGGGGTAGGTACGGAGCCGACGCTAACATGGCTCGACAATTGCTGCTACCCCAGAATTCGATGGAAATGTTTCATCCATATACCCCTCGGGGTTATTCTCTCTACCCGGGAGGGGTTAAGTGAATCTCGCGGGGAGTGTTGTGGAAATGCCTGTGGGGGTATTTAGGGGAAATTTCAGGATCGGGAATGAAAAAACCCGCCCGATATAAGCGGACGGGTATTTTTCCGGAGCGAGGCTTAGAGGATGCCCTGGGACTCCAGGAAGCCGCGGGTATCGGCCAGAACGCCCTGGTAGGTGTCGGAGGCGTCGATGACGGCGCTGTAGGCGTCGGCGATGCCCTTGACGTTGGCAGCGACGACGGCGGTGCCGGCGATGACGGCAGCGACACCGGCCAGGCTGACGACGCCGGTCTCGCCGTCTTCCCAGATCTGGTTGAAGAAGCCGCCGGCCTGGACGGAGCCCTGCGGGTCGAGGGCGCCGTCGGAGGTCGAGCCCTGGATGCTGCCCAGGATGGCGGAGCCGTCGGCGCCCTCCTCACCTTCACCGTTGGAGCCCTCGCTGGAGCTGGAGGCGGAGCCCTCAGCGGGCAGCTCCTCGTCGTGGGCGGCGGCGATGCTGGTGCCGGAGATGGCCACGGCGGAAACGGTGGCGAGGGAAATGAGGGACTTGCGAACCTTCATTGGGTTGTCGCTCCTTCTTGGAATCGTCAAAACTAGGGGTGGGTACGCAGACGAAGCTAACACGGACCAAGGGGAACCAAAGTGTATTTATTTCGAGTTAACCTTAAGTTCAGACTCCCCGAGGGGTATTTAAGTGAGTGAATGACACTGAGAAGTATAAGAACTGTCAAGCAATGCGGTGCGGGGTATATATAATATGCGGGGCGGGGTATGTGGAATATAGGGGCTGGGGTATAAAAAACGACACCGAGCCGAGAGGGGTCGGGTGCCGGGGTGTAGTGGGACGGTCGGCGAGGCGACCGGCAGGGACTGCGGGGTGATGCTGTTGATGAAGTTGCGGGAGTCTTCGGTGAAGTCGTCCACGAACTGCTGGAAGTCCTTGACGGAGGCGTAGACCTTGCCCGGAACGGCGATGGTGTCGGCGACGGTCTTGCCGGCGGCGCCGAAGGCAACCAGTCCGGCGACCGCTGCGGCGATCTGGAAGGTCGGGTCGGCGCCCTCTTCCTCGCTCGGGACGAAGGAGCCGTACAGGGCACCTGCCTGGTCGCTCGGGGCGGCGGAGTCGACGGCACCGGAGCCGACGGTCTCGGTGGGGGGGGCAGCTCGGTCTCCTCGGCAGCGGCGACGCCGGTGCCGGCGATGGCGAGTGCGACGGCGGAGCCGCCGGCGATGATGCTCTTCTTGAAATGCATAATAATCCGCTGTGAGTTGTGGGGGGAACAGGTTCGGAAGGAAGCTTCGCGTGGGCTTGCTTTCCTGGGTGGGGCGAGTTCTCGGAAGTGCCCCAAACCGGGGGTAAGTTTGGGCGCTGTGTAACGGTGAGGTGAACGCGCCGACGTTCGCGGCCCACCCCTCCCTCACGTCCCGGCCTCTCCACTTCGCACTCCCAACTGTCGGCCGTGCGCAGTGCCAAGTTGTCACCCGAGTCAAAGGTGTGCGAAGATACACGGGTTGTCCGCGTGCTGCTCTCCATCGTTCCCCGCCTGGACTGGTGTGATGAGCGCCGCGGCCAACTCGACCGTGCACGTCAGGGACGGTAATCCTACGTGCAACAGAACTACTAGGTCTACAAGGAGACTCCAGTGATTCAGCAGGAATCGCGTCTGCGGGTCGCCGATAACACCGGTGCCCGGGAAATCCTGGTCATCCGCGTGCTCGGCGGATCCACCCGACGCTCCGGCGGTATCGGCGACGTCGTTGTCGCCACCGTCAAGGAGGCCACCCCCGGTGGCAACGTCAAGGCCGGCGACATCGTCAAGGCCGTTGTCGTCCGCAGCAAGAAGGAGACCCGTCGTCCGGACGGCTCCTACATCAAGTTCGACGAGAACGCCGCCGTCCTCATCAAGGGCGCCGACAACACCGACCCCCGCGGTACCCGCATCTTCGGGCCGGTTGCTCGTGAGCTGCGCGACAAGCGCTTCATGCGCATCGTTTCTCTCGCTCCGGAGGTGCTCTAACCCATGAAGATTCGTAAGGGCGACACCGTCCTCGTCATCTCTGGCCCGGACAAGGGCGCGAAGGGCCGGGTCATCGAGGCCTACCCCACCCGCGACAAGGTCCTGGTCGAGGGCATCAACCGCATCAAGAAGCACGTCGTGAACTCCGCACCCGAGCGTGGCGCAGAGTCCGAGGGCATCGTCACCCAGGAAGCCCCCATCCACGTGTCCAACGTGATGGTCCTGGACGCCGACGGTGAGCCCACCCGCGTCGGCTACCGCTTCGACGAGGACGGCAAGAAGATCCGCATCTCGCGCCGCACCGGGAAGGACATCTAAATGAGCGAGAACTACACTCCCCGGCTCAAGACCCGCTACCGCGGTGAGATCCGTGAGACCCTGAACAACGAGTTCAGCTACGACAACGTCATGCAGATCCCCGGCGTGACCAAGGTCGTCGTCAACATGGGTGTCGGCGAGGCTGCTCGCGACTCCAAGCTGATCAACGGCGCCATCCACGACCTGACCCTGATCACCGGCCAGAAGCCGCAGATCCGCGTCGCCAAGAAGTCGATCTCGAACTTCAAGCTGCGCGAGGGTATGCCCATCGGTGCCCGCGTGACCATGCGCGGCGACCGCATGTGGGAGTTCCTGGACCGCCTGCTGACCGTGGCCCTGCCCCGAATCCGCGACTTCCGCGGCCTCTCGGACAAGCAGTTCGACGGCAACGGCAACTACACCTTCGGTCTCAACGAGCAGTCCATGTTCTACGAGATCGACGTCGACAAGATCGACCGTCCCCGCGGTATGAACATCACCGTGGTGACCACCGCCACCAACGACGACGAAGGCCGCGCTCTTCTGCGCGAGCTGGGCTTCCCGTTCGAGGCCGGCCAGAACGCCGCCAAGTAACACCGGCGACGCTTCACCGCTAACCACCGCTCACCACCGGGGTCAACCCCCGGTCGGTGGGCGGTGGTTTTCGTGTGCCAGGACCAGGGGACACGCGAGGGAGTCACGCGAGGTAGCGCACCGACTCATCCGGCACCGCCAGCCGGTAGCCCCGCTTGTAGACGGTCTGGATCAACTCAGGCTGCTCCATCGCACTACGCACCCGGGCGACCGCGACCTCCACCGCACGCTCCGTGGCGTCCTCCCCGGTCATCGCCGACAACTCCTCGGCGATCTCCGCCCGCGACAACACCTGGCCCGGACGCGACCACAGGATGTGCAGCAGCTCGGCACCGGTACGTCCCAAGGGGTGGAACGTGCCGTCCAACAACGCCCCACCGGTGCGCACATGCAGCTCACCGACATCGGTGCGTACCGCAGTGGACGGCCCCGCCATGTGCATCACCACCTCGCGCACCAGAGCGCCGAGGCGGAAACGCTCCGGCACGATCGGCTCGATCCCATGCTCCCTCAACGGGGCCGCGGTGATCGGCCCGACCGCGCCGAACATGGTGCGCTCCTTCGCCGCACGCAACACCGCCGGCAGGGTGCCCAGCTCCTCGGCGCTGTGCAACCAGGCTTTCGCACCCGGGGCAGAGGTGAACAACACCGCGTCGATCCGGCCGGAGGCGACCATCCCGGTCGTCCTGCCGACCAAAGCGGGATCCGGCGGTGGACCCCACCGGTAGATCACCAGGCCACGCGCCAGCGCACCGGCATCCGCCAGACTCTTCTCCATGTGGGGGTCTCCGGCACCGTGATGCTGGATCACGATCCGCTTGCCGCGGACCCCACCGGCCAACAGGTAGTCGATGATCTCGGTGGATGTCTCGGTCTCGGCGACCCAGTCGATCTCCAACCCGGCCTGCTGGACAGCACCACGGGCCTTCGGACCACGTACCAGGATCCGGGCCTGCTCCAGCGCCTCGACGAGCTCCTGCTGGACACCGTCCTGCTCGGCGGCGTCCATCCACCCACGGAAACCCACACCGGTGGTCGCCACCACGATGTCTGGCGGGTCAGCGATCAGCGCGCGGGTCTCCGCCAACAGCTCCGCATCATCGAAATGCGAGGTGATCGCCAACGGGGGAGCGATCGTGGTCTCCGCGCCGTGACGCTGCAGGGCGGTGGCGAACTCGCCGGAACGACGGTCCACCGGAAGTAGGATCGAACATCCCGCCAGCGTCTCAGACAATTGACGTGCGTGGGTCATGCCATGACCGCCTGCGGGACGTGGGCGAGGTGTGCAGGGTGTGCTGGAGGTGCAGGGTGTGCAGGGGAAGTGACCTGCGGGGATGCGACGGCATCGAGAAGTCCGGCGCGTGCCGTCTCACCGACGACGATCACTGCCGGGGCGCGCACCCCGTTGACTTCTGCTGCTGTCACCACACTGCCCAGAGTAGCGCGGGTACAGCGCTGCCCGGGTCGGTGGGCGTTCTCAACGATCGCCACCGGACGGTTCGCCGGAACTCCGTCGGCCAGCGCGGTGGCGACCATGTCGCGCAAGGTCGAGACACCCATCAGGATGACGACGGTGGTGGCATCGTCCAGCAACGCGGCCCTGGTCCGGGCGTCCCATCGGCGGTGGCCGTTGACCACGTGCACGGCATCGGCGACACCCCGGTGGGTGACCGGGATTCCGGCGGAGGACGGCGCGGCGACCGCGCTGCTGATCCCGGGGACGACCTCGACCGGCACCCCGGCGGCACGGCAGGCGATGACCTCCTCGCCGCCGCGTCCGAACACGAACGGGTCGCCACCCTTCAACCGGGCGACGGTGAGTCCCCGCTGGGCCCGGTCGACGATGATCGCGTTGATCTCCTCCTGGGGGCTGGGGTGGTGGCCGGGACGCTTGCCGACATCGATGACCTCGGTGTTCTCGTCGCAGAACTGTGCGAGGTCGGTGGGGCCCAGGCGGTCGTGGACGAGTACGTCGGCGGCTGCCAGGAGGCGGTGGGCGCGGACGGTGAGCAGGTCGGTCGGGCCGGGGCCGCCGCCGATGAGGTGGACGGTGCCGGTGGAAGGTGTGGCGGGCTGTGTGGTGGTTTGGGGGCGTGCGGCCAGCTGGTGGGTCTCGTCGACCTGGCGTGCCACGGCCCGGACGACCTCGGCGGACCGCCTGGGATTGGGCGAGCCGGTGGACAGGGCGCCGAAGACCGTGTCGCGACGTCGGGCCTGGGCCGGCATGCGGGCAGACCCGTGGGGTGCGCAGGAGGCGTTGATGCACCAGATCCGTCGGGCGCGGCACTCCTCGGCGACCGCGGAGTCCACCGCCGGGTCGCCGGTGGCGGTGTGGACCAGCCAGGCGTCGTCCAGATCCTCGGGGCGGTAACGCCGCGGCTCCCAGACTGGTGGGATGGTGGTGTGGGGCGTGGAGTTATCGGAGGTGGTGTTGGCGGCGGTGGTGTTGTCGGATACCGTGGCCGAACGGAGGAAGGCCTCGGTCCGTGGAGAGAGCTCCGGGGCGATGATACGGAGTATCGCACCTTGGGTGTGCAGGGCTGCGGCGCGGCGGGCCGTCACATCGCCGCCGCCGATGAGGACGATCTCGGTGTCCCGGACATCCAGTCCGGTCAGTACGAAAGTCACGGGTATTCCTCCAGGTCACGGAAGGGAGCAGTCGAGGGGGTGCAGTCGGGTCGTGCAGTCGGTTTCAGTCAGGGGCACGTGGAAGTGCCATCACTGATTGAGGTTAGGAGGTGGCTGTTTCCCGCAATATGCCCTTCGGCTACGGCAATGAGACAAAAAACTCACACGGCCGGGGTCGGCTGTGTGAGATTTCAGGGCGCGTTTGTCACCACCGGTAGTCCAGAAACTTCCCATCGAAGGTGACGATCACACGGTCGCCGTCCGGATCGGGCCGACGCTCGATGTCCACGGTGAAGTTGATCGCGCTCATGATGCCGTCGCCGAACTCCTCGTGAATCAACGCCTTCAACGCCGGCCCGTAGACGCCGAGTGCCTCGCTGAACCGGTAGATGGTCGGGTCCCTCATGGTTTCCGGGTCGGTCCCGCGGTTCGGCTGGGTCGTGAGGGATTCGGCGACGCTGTCGTCCAGTCCCAGTAATGCGCACGCCGCGGCCGCCTGTTCAGTGGTCATGGGGTGCTGGCCCAACAAGGCCGCGGTCGTCCAGACCAGGGGTGTGCCCAGGTCCTCGGCGATACCCGCCCATGTCCTGCCGGTGCGTAACCGGGCCGCCTCAATATGCCTCGCCGCCTCTGCGCGAGTCATGATCGGTTCCATGGTCGGTTCCATGTAGGTCTTCTCCTTCTACTCAGGGCGGCCGGGCTGTCTCGTCGCTACAGGGACACGCTTCCCGGTCATTGCGCGCCCCTGCGTATCCACCTGCTCCGGCGCACCTCCGGCGACCGGAGATCCCTGTGGTCGTTGGGGATCGTCCGCGTCCTGGGCGTCCCCGTTCTGCGGTGTCTGCGGTGTCTTCGGTGTCCGGACGTAGGAGTAGTACATCGGCAGTCCCACGAACAACAGTCCACCGACGATATTGCCCAGTAGGGTGGGGATCTCGTTCCAGACCAGGTACTGGCCGAGGGAGAAGTCACCGCCGAGCATCAGCCCGGCCGGGAAGAGGAACATGTTGACCACGGAGTGCTCGAAGCCCATGTAGAAGAACAGCATGACCGGCATCCACATCAGCAGGGCCTTGCCACCAGCACTGCGGGACATCATTGAGGCGACTACGCCGGTGGAGACCATCCAGTTGCACATCACCGCGCGCAGGAACAGGGTGAGCATGCCGGCTGCCCCGTGTTCGGCGTAACCGGCGGTACGGTCGTGACCGATCTCGCCGAGGCGCTCGCCGATGGCATCCGGCGGGGTGGAGAAGCCGTAAGTGGTGATGAAGGACATCAACAGTGCGACCAACACCGCGCCGACCATGTTGCCGAGAAACACCAGGCCCCAGTTGCGCAGCAGACTTCGCCAGGTCACACCGGGCCTCTTGTCGATCCAGGCCAGCGGCACGAGGGTGAAGACACCGGTGACCAGGTCGAAACCCATCAAGTAGAGAAGGATGAATCCGACGGGGAAGATCATCGCGCCGAGCAGTGGTTCACCGGTGTTGACGGTGATCGTTGTGGCGAGGGCCGCGGCGAGGGCGAGGATGGCTCCGGCCATCGTCGCCTTGATCAGCGTTTCACGGGTTGCCATCCCGGTTTTCTTCTGTCCGGCGTCGACCATCGCGGTGGCGACGTCGGCCGGTGGGACGTAAGACATGGGTCTCCTGGGGTGATCGGTAGGTTCGGTGGAGGGGGGAGCTTCGGACCGTCAGTAATGCAGGAGGACGCGACGCTCACCGTGGTCGTCGATGACCTGGACGGGGAAGGTCTGCAGGGTGTGGTCCTCGTCCTCCAACGAGACCCCGTCGGTCAGCCGGAAACGCTGCTTGAGCAGTGGGGAGGCGACCGTGGGGACACCGTCGTGATCGCCGACGATGCCGCGGCTCATCACGGCTGCGCCCATGTACGGGTCGATGTTGGACACCGCGTACACGCCGGTGCTCGACTGGTCAGTGCTTGCCTGATCTGCGCTGGTCCTGGCGGTGCCGGTCTTGTCGCTGACGCGGAAAAGGGCGACCTGGGTGCCGTCGGGCAGCAGGACAGCGGCACCGAGGTTGTCCTCGAGTTCGTCGAACAGGCAGATGCTCACGGGGTGGGTGGTGACAGTCATGGTCTTGGCTCCTTCAGAGTTGAGGTAAGGCGGGAGGTGAGGCGGGACAGGGGGGAGTTGGTGGTTATACGGCGCTGCGCAGGCCCGGCATCGGCAGCGGGACCGTCCGGCCGTCCTGCTTCTGGAACTGGACGGTGGGGTCGGGTGACCCGGGCGCGTTGACGAAGGAAACGAAACGGCGCAGCTTCTCCGGGTCGTCGAGGACGGCCTTCCACTCGTCGGTGTAGTCGTCGACGTGGCGGGCGATGAACTGCTCCAGGTCGTCGCCGATCCCCAGGGAGTCCTCGCAGACGACCTCGCGGATGTGGTCCAGGCCGCCCTCGGTCTCCTCAACCCAGGCGGCGGTGCGCTGCAGGCGGTCGGCGGTGCGCACGTAGAAGGCGATGAAGCGGTCGATGTAGCGGATCAGCGTGGGCTCATCCAGGTCGCCGGCGAGCAGTTCGGCGTGGCGCGGGGTCGCGCCACCGTTGCCGCCGACATACAGGTTCCAGCCGTGCTCGGTGGCGATCACGCCGACGTCCTTGCCGCGGGCCTCGGCACACTCGCGGGCACAGCCGGAGACACCCATCTTCAACTTGTGCGGACTACGCAAGCCCCGGTAGCGCAACTCCAGATCGACGGCCATCTTCACCGAATCCTGCTGGCCGTAGCGGCACCAGTCGGTGCCCACACAGCTCTTCACCGCGCGCAGCGACTTGCCGTAGGCCTGGCCGGACTCCATGCCGGCGTCCACCAGGCGACGCCAGATGGCGGGCAGCTGCTCCACCCGGGCACCGAACATGTCGATGCGCTGGGCGCCGGTGACCTTGGTGTACAGGTCGAAGTCGCGGGCGATCTCACCGACGACGATGAGCTGTTCGGCGGTGACCTGGCCACCGGGCATCCGCGGCACCACGGAGTAGGAGCCGTTGCGCTGGATATTGGCCAGGAAGCGGTCGTTGGTGTCCTGCAGGGCGGCATGACCGTCGTCCAGAACGTGGTGGCCGGTGTTGAGTGTGGCGAAGATGGACGCCATCGTCGGCTTGCAGATCTCGCAGCCGTGGCCGGTGCCGAACCGCTTGATGAACCGGGGGAAGTCGCGGATGACGGTGGCCGCGGCACACTGGAACAGTTCCGCACGCGACTGGCTGAAGTGCTCGCACAGAGCCTTGGACTGCTCGATGCCCTCGGCGTCGAGGAGCTGGCCGAGCAGGCCCACGCAGGACCCGCAGCTGGTTCCGGCCCGGGTGCAGGTCTTCAGGTCCGCCACCGAGCAGGCGCCGTCGCCGATGGCGTCCCGGACGTCCTTCTTGGTGACGTTGTTGCAGGAACAGATCTGGGCGGCGTCCGGCAGTGCGGCGACACCGGCACCGGCAGCAGCGTCGTCCCCGGCGGACGGGGTGATGAACGCCATCGGGTTGGTCAGCTCCGCGCCGACCATGGGGCGCAGCATGGCATAGGCGTTGGCATCCCCGACGAGCACCCCGCCGAGCAAGGTCTTGCCGTCGGTGTCCATGACGATCTTGCCGTAGGTCCCGGCGAAGGGGTCGTTGACGGTCAGCGGTCGGGCACCCTCGGTGGTGCCGTGGGCGTCGCCGAAACTGGCGACGTCGACACCCAGCAGTTTCAGCTTGGTGGACATGTCCGGGTCCTCGAAGGACGTCGGTTCTCGCCCGGTGATCCGGTCGGCGACGATCTCCGCGGTGGTGTAGCCCGGGGCGACCAGGCCGTAGCAGACCCCGTCGACGGCGGCGCACTCGCCGACCGCGCTGATGTCCGGGTCATTCGTCCGGCACAGTCGGTCGGTGAGGATGCCGCCGCGCGGGGCCTTGTCCAGCGGGGCGGGGGTGGCGGCATCGGCGAGGGCGTCGTGGGGACGCACACCGGTGGAGAAGATCACCAGGTCCACGGTGAGGTGGTTGATGGTGGGGTTCTCCGGGGCCGGCTCGCCGGGCGCGGGGACGGGGGAGGAGAGGGTGAGGGCCAGGTTGCTGGAGTCGCTGTCGGTGCGCGCGATGACATCGGTGCCGGTGTTGACGTGCACTTGCACGTCGAGTTCGCGGACCTTGTCCGCCAGCAGGACGCCACCGTCGGCGTCCACCTGGATCGGCATCAGACGGGGGGAGCGTTCGATGATGTGGGCCTCGGCACCGAGCAGTTTCAGGGCGTTGGCGGCCTCCAGGCCGAGCAGGCCACCGCCGATGACCGCACCGACCGGGGAGCGTCCCGCCGCCCGGGCGTCCTCGACGAGGGTGCGGATGTCGTCGAGGTCGTCGAGGGTGCGGTAGACGGTGCAGCCCGGCAGGTCATGGCCGGGCACCGGCGGGACGAAGGCGTAGGAGCCGGTGGCCAGCACCAGGTGGTCGTAGGCGACGGTGGTGTCACCCTCACAGGTCACGGTGCGGTTGTCCCGGTCGATGCCGGTGGCCTTGGCGTGCACCACGGTCACCGAGTCCGGGAGGTCGGCCAACTCCAGGGCGGTGCGGTCCCAGGAGGACACGTAGCTGGAGAGTGCGACCCGGTCGTAGGCGTGGCACGACTCCCCGGAGATCACGGTGATATGGGCATTCGGGTCGCGGTCGAGGATCTCGGTGACGGTGCGGTGACCGACCATGCCGAAGCCGACGACGACGGTGTGCGGCGCGTCTGAAGTGTGCGGGGTCTGGGAGGGAGTCAGTTGTGGGGTCATGTCTGATGACGCTAGAAGTCTCCCACCGCAGAAGGTACAGATGAGAGCAGTGTTTTACAGCGGGTTCACCGGTGACCTGCAGCGGGGCGTGTGGGGACACGGGCAGGAAACATGCGAAACATGCAAGTTTCAGGCCGTGTGATTCAGTACACGTCGCGGACGTAGCGACGTTCGGCGGCCAACCCGGTGACGAAGGAGCGGGCGTCCTCGGAGTCCATGCGTCCTTGCTCGGCGACGATCCGGCACAGCGCGGAGTCGACGTCGGCGGCCATGCGCCCGGCGTCGCCGCAGACGTAGAGGTGCGCGCCGCGTCCGATCCACTCCCACAGGTCCGCGGCATGGTGCAGCATCCGGTCCTGGACGTACACCTTCTTCTCCTGGTCGCGGGAGAACGCGGTGTCGAAGCGGGTGAGGATCCCGCGATGGTGCATCCCGGACAACTCCTCGCCGTAGAGGAAGTCGGTGTCGCGGTGACGGTCGCCGAAGAACAACCAGTTGTCGCCGGCGGCGCCCGAGCACATCCGGTCCTGCAGGAACCCGCGGAAAGGGGCCACACCGGTGCCGGGGCCGATCATGATCATCGGGGCGTCCGGACGCTCCGGCGGGCCGAAGCTACGGTTCGGCTTGATGAACACCTCGACCTCGTCGCCGGGGGCGAGCTCGGCGAGGAAACCGGAGCTGACCCCCACGACGCGATGCACCGCGCGGGCTGGTGAACGCCACCGTGGAGACGGTGATCTCCACCTGGTTCGGGTCCGCCAGCGGGGAGGAGGAGATGGAGTACAGCCGGGGGCGGAGCTCGGTGAGAACCTCCAGCCATTCCGTGAGATCCGCCGTCACCGGGTAGGACGCCAGGACGTCGCACAGGTGGCGGCCGTAGGCGAAGGTGCGCAGTGCGGTGGTATCTGCGGTGTTACCGGCGCTGCCGGTGAGCTCGTCGATGCCGGCGTCCGGGTGCTGGCGGTGCACCAGCTCCAGCAGAGCGGGCGTGACGGAGGTGATGTCGAGCCGGGTCAGTGTCTCGCGTAGTGGCTGTCCGGTCTCCGGGTGGGGTACGGCCGGGTCCAGACCGGTGAAGTGGAGGAACTCGTCGACGGTGGTGGCGCGGTTGCGCGGAAGGACGCCCAGAGCATCGCCGGTGCTGTAGGCGGTGGCATCGCTGGCGCTGTCGGCGTCAGTGGTGCTGTTCGCGTCGGCGGGGAGGCAGGGCAAGGTGAAGGTGTAACGCCGGACCTCCCGCCCAGTGGCCCCCGGATCACCACCAGTGAGCCTGGACGCTGCGGCTACGGTGGCGGTCACCGGATTCGCCCGGGAACCCCGCGCCGGACCCTGCGAGGCTGCACTGGAGGAGGTGGCACGGGCGATATCGTCCGGATCAGCCCCCAGCGCCTCGGCTGCGGCAGCGAACCAGGACGCTGCAGTCCCGGCGAAGTCCGGTTCGCAGGACGCCCGGGGAAGCAACAGTTCGGCGCCCAAGGCGCTCACGCGATCCTCCAGTTTCCGGGCGAAGCCGCAGAAGTCGGCGTAGGAGGAGTCGCCGAAGCCCAGCACCGCACAGCGAAGACCAGCAAGAGCTGGTGCACCTGCGGCACCCGATGCGTCCTGCTTGTCCTGCTTGTTCTGCAGTGCCTCCAGTTCCTCCCACAACGAGGCGGCCATGTCCGGGGCGTCGCCGTCGCCGGTGGATGAGACCACGAACAGGACGGTGCCCTGCAGCTTTCCGACATCCACGGAGTCCGCGCAGCGGACTCGGGCCGGAACACCGACGGCGGTCAAGGAGGAGACAAGACCGGGGACGTACTCCTCGACGGTGCCGGTCTGTGACGCCCAGACGACCGAAACAGTGTCGGCATCATCGGCGCCGTCTGCACCGTCAGCATCATCGTCCATGTCGTCCGGTGTCTTCGGTGCCGCAGCCACCCGCAGCAGCGACACCGCACAGGCCTTGAACTCCGGCTGCAGGGACTCCGGATCCACCGCATCGGTGGTCAGCTCATTGACCGGGACATTGGCGAAATGCATGGGGATGAAACACGTGCCGGGCACAATGCCCTCGTCGACCACCGCCGGGGCGTCCAACGTGCCGCGCCGGGAGGTGACCCGCACGATGTCGCCTGCCCCGATGCCCAGGGGCTCGGCATCGGTGGGGTGGACCTGCACGAAGCCGGACGGATTGAGCTTCATCAGCTTCTTCACCCGACCCGTCTTCGTCATCGTGTGCCACTGGTGCGGCAACCGGCCGGTGGTCAGGGTCAGCGGGAAGTCCTCGTCCGGCAGCTCGTGCGGCGGCAACCACGGCCGGGCGACGAACTGTGCCCGGCCGGTGTCGGTGGGGAAGGCCAGGCGCGGCACCTCACCATCATCGGTGACCAGCCGGGACTGGCTGATGCCGTCGTTGAGGTAACGCACCGGGTTGCGCGCGTCACCACCCGGTGCGACCGGCCACTGCACCGGACCGTCCTTCAGCCGGGCATGGTCCACCCCGCGCAGGTCCCAGCCGGTGCGGGGATTGTGGAAGCGTCGGATCTCGTCGAAGATCTCCGCGGCACTGGCAAAATCGAACCCGGGGAAACCCATCGCCCGGGCGACCCGGCAGATCAGCTCCCAGTCCGGGGCGGCCTCGCCCGGGGCGTCCAGCAGGGGAGAGGACAGGGTCATCGTGCGTTCAGAGTTGACCATCACGCCGTCCGACTCCGTCCACAACGCCGCCGGGAGCACGATATCGGCGTGCCCGGCGGTGGCGGAACCGGCGTAGGCGTCCTGCACGACCACCAGGTCCGCACCGGTGAGACCCTTGATGAACTGCGAGGAGTTCGGCACGGTGGCCGCCGGGTTGGTGCAGATCACCCACACCGCGCGAACCGGCGAGTCCTCGTCGCCGAGCTCGCGGAACAGGTCCACCGTGCCGCCGCCGAGGTCGGTGTGCAGCGTGCCCGGCGGTACCTCCCAGATGTCCTCGACCTCGGCGCGCTGGGCGTCGTCGAGCACACTGCGCTGGCCGGGCAGACCCGGACCCATGTAGCCCATCTCCCGGCCGCCCATCGCATTGGGCTGGCCTGTCAACGAGAACGGGCCGGCGCCGGTGGTGCACAATGCGCCGGTGGCAAGGTGCAGATTGCACAGGGCGGTGGTGTGCCAGGTGCCGTGGACGGACTGGTTCAGCCCCATCGTCCACAGGCTCACGAACCTGCGGGTGGACCCGATCCATTCGGCGGCGGTGCGCAAATCGTCCTCCTCGATGCCGGTGATCCGGGAGACCTCCTCGACCGGGTAGTCGGCGAGGTGGTCCTCCATGACCTCCCAGTTGTCGGTGTAGGACGCGATGAACTCAGGGTCGGTGTCGCCGTTGTCGCAGATCATCCGCAGCAGACCGTTGAGCAGTGCCATGTCCGTGCCCGGGGCGACCGGCAGGTGCAGGTCCGCCTTCTTCGCCGTGGCGGTGCGGCGCGGGTCGACGACGATGAGCTTCGCCCCGGCCTTCACCCGGTCCATCATCCGCAGGAAAAGGATCGGGTGGCAGTCGGCCATATTTGCCCCGGTGACCAGGAAGACGTCCGCATGGTCGAGGTCGTCGTAGGAGCCGGGCGGGCCGTCCGCGCCGAAAGCCTGCTTGTAGCCGGTAGATGCCGAGGCCATGCACAGCCGCGAGTTCGACTCGATGAGGTTGGTGCGCAGGTAGCCCTTGGCCAGCTTGTTCGCCACATACTGGGCCTCCAGCGTCATCTGGCCGGAGACGTACAGTGCCACGGCATCGTGCCCGTGCTCCTCGCGCAGGGCGGTGAAGCGGCGGGCGACCTCGTTGACTGCGCCGGTGGGTTCGGACGCCTCCCCGTCGACCAGGGCGGTCGTCTGGCGGCCACCGGAGACCAGCAGGTCGGCGGTGGTGGAACCCTTGGTGCACAACCTGCCCCGGTTGACCGGGTGGTCCGGGGTGCCGCGGGAGGTGAGGGTGCCATCTGGGGAGGCGGTGAGCGTGAGGCCGCAGCCGACGCCGCAGTAGCCGCACATGGTGTCGACCGAGCGGGTGTCGACCGAGCGGGACTGGTCAGGTGTCGTTGACGAGGAGGTGGGGGAGGTGGGGGACGTAGTGGAGGGAGCGGAGGTCGGGGTGTTGGCGGCGGCTGCTGTGGAACTCATGTGCCGCTACGTTAGGACGCCGGTGTTGCCGCAGCGTCTAGGTCACGTTTCGGTCAAAAGACCTCCGGCTCACACATTGAGGGGCAGCAGTGCGCGAACTCCGTCACCGCGGGATCATCATTGTGTCACTGGGCAGAAATTGCGTCCTACCTGCTGTGAAGCTTCTGTTTCCGGGTTCTCTCCCGGCTGTCGAGGTCATCCGGGCACGGTTACAGCTTGGAGGCAGTCCATTGAAACGACGACCCGAACAGGATCCCGCGTGACCACGACACGGACCACGACGACCCCCGACTCTCCTACGACCCCTCCCGCCCAGAACCCCGCCCAGGCCGGCCCGTCCGACACGTCTGCGTCGCACTCTTCTGGCGATCCCCGCATCGAGATGACGGAAGGACGGTGGATCACCAACTGGGATGCCGAGGACCCGGCATTCTGGAACGGCCCCGGCCGCCAGGTCGCCCGACAGAACCTCATCTGGTCGGTGTTCTGCGAGTTCCTCGGCTTCGCCGTCTGGCAGATGTGGTCGGTGACGGTGATCTTCCTGCCCCAGGCCGGTATCGACCTGACGTCGTCCCAACAGTTCTGGCTGGTGTCCCTGCCTCCGCTGGTCGGTGCAGCCACGAGGATCCCCTACAGCTTCACCGTCCCGATATTCGGCGGACGCAACTGGACGGTGATCTCCGCGCTACTGCTGCTGATCCCCACGCTGGCCACCGCGCTGATGCTCACCGCCGACAACCCGCCGGTGTGGATCCTCTTCATCATCGCCGCGACCGCAGGGCTGGGCGGCGGCAACTTCGCCAGCTCCATGTCGAACATCACCTTCTTCTACCCCAAGGCGGAGAAGGGTGCGGCCCTCGGCATCAACGCCGCCGGGGGAAACCTGGGCGTGGCCGTGGCACAGCTGGTCATCCCCATCGCCGTGACCGTCTTCGCCTTCGGCGCCTTCGAACCGAACCTGTCGGTGGCCGGACTGATCTGGGTGCCGCTGATCCTGCTGGCCGCCTGGGGCGCACGACGCTACATGCACAACCTCTCCAATGCGACCAATGACATCAAGGGCTCCCTGTCTGCCCTGAAGGAGAAGCACCTCTGGATCATCTCCTTCCTCTACGTCGGCGCCTTCGGCTCCTTCATGGGCTTCGGCTCGGTATTCCCGACGCTGATCAAGGCACAGTTCCCGGACTTCTCCTCCTTCACGGTGCTGGGTGCCGCACTGAGCCTGGCGTTCATGGGGCCGCTGGTCGGATCCCTGGCCCGTCCCTACGGCGGCAAGCTGGCTGACCGGATCGGCGGCGCCCGGGTGAGCATCGTGGTCTTCCTGTGCATGGCACTGGTGACCGCGACGATGGTGATGCTGCTCGACGGCATCAGCTTCGGGGTCTACCTGGTGCTGTTCCTCATGCTGTTCACCCTGACCGGCCTGGCGAATGGCTCGACCTACCGCATGATCCCGACCGTCTTCGAGCTCTCCGTGCCTGCCGACGACCCGGTCGGCCATGAGCGCAAGAGTGCCGCGGCGCTGGGCTACATCGGCGCGATCGGTGGTTTCGGCGGCTTCGCCATCCCGCAGGTGCTGAACCTGTCGCAGAGCACGACCGGCAGTTTCGCCACCGCCTTCTGGGTCTTCGCCGGGGCCTACGTGGTGATGGCTGCGGTGGTGTGGGTGGTGTACCGCCGGCCCGGCACCCGCTTCGCCGCCGCGAACGTGTAGGTGCGGTGTCCGTGCGGTGTCCGTGCGGCGATGGACGTCATCCGTCACACCTCCGGCGTTTTTCCTTGGGGGCGGAAAACGTCCTGACCTGCGCGTCTCACGATGCGGAAATCGCGAGGGGTGTGATAGATAGCCGGGCCGCTGGAGGCTGGGGACGGGGAGGGGAGACGTGCGGCCAGTGAGCGCGGGGAGGGGAGAGGCAGGCGGGGGTCGACTAGGCCTAGAGGCCGCCGAGCAGGTGCTCGGCGGACTGCGACAACTCGGCGCGTACACCTTCCAGATCCTCCGGGGACGCGGTGTCGATCAGCGTCCGGATGGTCTGGTGTGCGTTCTTCTCGTGCTCCCGGTCGTCCTCGTCCCACTTGCCGGTGAGGTGTGCTTCGATGAGGTGGGCGTCGTCGTCGAGGATGAGGGCGGCGTCCTGCGTCGTGGCGGCGGACGTCGTCGTCGCGTCGATGTAGTCGGTGACGATACCGCGCAGATTCGTAGGCAGGGGAGAAGTCATGCACCCATTGTTGCAGAAACGCGGGACGTTCTAGCCGCCGATGGCGCTCATCGTGCGCTCGGGTTGGACGTAGGCCTCGTCGTCGAGGGTGACCTCGTCGGAGCCGTAGGCCCGCGGCTTGCCCCACATGGCCCGGGCCCAGCCCAGTGCGACGTCCTCGTCGGACGCACCGCCGCGCAGCAGCCACATCAGGTCCGTCTCCTCATTGGAGAACAGGCAGCTACGGATCTTGCCGTCGGCGGTGACGCGGGTGCGTGAACAGGCCGAACAGAAGGACTCCGTCACCGAGGCGATGATGCCGACCTTGCCCAGCGGTGTCGCATCGGCGGCGAGCGGTGCATCCTGCGCTGCGTCCTGTACTCGGGACACCCGGTCGAAAACCTCCCACAACTGCGCCGGCGCCGAGCCCCGCGGCGCCGGGTCCTCGCGCAGCACGAACCGCTCCGACAGACGCTCGCGCAGCTCCGCGGCGGAGACCAGGTTGTCGCGCGCCCAGGACCGGTCGGCGTCCAACGGCATCTGCTCGATGAAACGCAGCTGGTAGCCGCGCTCGACACACCAGGCCAGCAGGTCGGCGGCACCGGTGTCGTTGACCCCGCGCATCATCACCGCATTGACCTTCACCGGCTCCAGGCCGGCGTCCTTCGCAGCGGCGAGACCGGCCATGACCTGCGGCAGACGGTCGCGTCGGGTCAGTTCGGCGAAAGCCTGAGGGTCGATGGTGTCCAGGGAGACATTCACCCGGGTCAGCCCGGCGTCCACCAGGGCATCGACCTTCTTGTCCAGGCCGATACCGTTGGTGGTGATCGAGATCGGCACCTCCGGGTGCAGCTCGCGCACCCCGGCGATGATGTCGGCCAGGTCATGACGCACCAGCGGCTCACCACCGGTGAACCGGATGTCCTTGACCCCCAGGATCCGCACGCCGATGTCCGCCAGACGCACCGCTTCCTCAGCCGTCAGCAGCGAGGACTTGTGCAGCCACGGCAGGCCCTCGGCGGGCATGCAGTAGGTGCAGCGCAGGTTGCACTTGTCGATCAGGGAGATGCGCAGGTCGTCGGCGGTGCGTCCCCACCGGTCGCGCAGGCGCAGCGGGCCGGTGGTGGTTGGCATGTCGGACGCTGCGCTCGCCGCGTTGCTGCGCGCGGCACCGGCGGCGGTGCCTGGCACCGTGGGGATCGGCAGGACCGTGGTCATTGGTGGGCCACCTCCTTCTGCGCGGCTCGGCTGTGTCGGCTGTGTTGGCTGTGTTGGCTGTGTCGTTTGGATCGTCTGGGTAGTTTTGCGCCGTTACCGTCCGGTCTACCGTGTGACGGGTCATCTATCCACACCGGGTGCGTGCGGCATCTCCACACGGGCGTCCGGAGGTGCGGCACCAGCCAGTCCAGGGTGCGCGACACTGGGCGACTAAGGTGCGGTCTTGTACCCAAGGATAGCCGCAGCGCTGCAGCATGTCGCGGCGAGAACTGCCGCAGCTGTCTCCTTCGAGAAGAGGACACCACATGACCACCACCCGCATTCCCCGCAGTGTTCTTGCCGTGTCCGCCCTCGGCGCCGGAGCGTCCCTCGCCCTGTCCGCCTGCTCCACCGACGGCGACAGTGACGGTTCCGGCGAGACCGGGACCAACGCAGCATCCGGCACCGTGAACGTCTTCGCCGCCGCCTCGCTGAACAACGTCGGTGAGGAACTCGCCGGCGCCTTCAACGCCGCCAACGCCGGCGACACCGAGATCGTCTTCAACTTCGCCGGGTCCTCCAAGCTCGTCCAGCAGATCGGGCAGGGCGCCGACGCCGACCTGTTCATCAGCGCCGACGAGCAGAACATGGACGCCGCCCTCGACCTGCCTGAGTTCGACGGTGCGGACGCCCAGGTCATCGCCACCAACCTGCTGGTTCTCGCCACCGCCCCCGGCAACCCGGCCGGCATCGAGTCGCTGGACGACCTGGCGTCCGGCGGCTCCGCAGCGAACGCCCGCATCGCCATATGTGCCGACGGCGTGCCCTGCGGCACCCTGGCCCACCAGGTGCTCGATGAGAAGGGCATCGCACTGTCCAGTCCGACCGAGGAGGCGAATGTCTCGGATGTGGCCACGAAGATCGCCACCGGTGAGGTCGACGCCGGGTTCATCTACGCCACCGACGCCCAGGCACTGCAGGACGCCGCCGGCGGTGCTGACGGCTCTGACGGCGAGGCGATCACCGTCATCGACATCGCCGAGACCGTGGACATCGAGCCGAACCTGTACCCCGCGGCGCTGACCGTCGAGGGCCAGGACAACGGCACTGCCGCGGCGTTCCTCGAGTTCCTCGCCACCGACGAGGCCGCCGAGATCCTCGAGAAGTACGGCTTCGGGGCACAAGACGCGGACGAGGAACACGGGGCACAATAGGACGGTGCGCAGTCGGACGGTCACCTCAGTTCCCGTCGTCATCACCCTCATCGGGCTGGCGGCGGTCCTGCTGCTGCTCGGACCGCTGCTGGCCCTGCTGCTGAACATTCCCTGGGACCGCGCGGTCGAGCTGGTCACCGCGCCTGCCGCAGTACAGTCACTGACCCTGTCGCTGTCTACCGCGCTGGTGTCCACGTTGCTGTGCGTGGTGCTGGGGCTGCCGCTGTCGGTGTGGCTGGTGGAGTTCGCCCGCCGACATCCGGGCTGGGGGCAGGTCGTGCAACTGATCGTGTACGCCCCGCTGGTGCTGTCCCCGGTGGTGTCCGGGCTGGCGCTGGTGTTCTTCTGGGGACGCCGCGGGGTGCTCGGCTCCTGGCTGGACGACGCCGGGGTGCAGGTCGCCTACACCGCGCTGGCGGTGATCGTGGTGCAGGTGTTCGTGGCCATGCCTTTCTTCGTTTCGACGACGACCACGGCGCTGCAGGGGGTGCCGGTGGTGCTGCAGGAGGCTGCGGCGTTGGACGGGGCATCCCGCTGGCAGACGATGATGCGAGTGCTGGTGCCGCTGTCCTGGCCGGGGATCGCCACCGGTTGCGTGCTGAGCTTCGCCCGGGCGCTGTCAGAGTACGGCGCGACCCTCACCTTTGCCGGTAACGTAGCGGGCGAAACCAGGACGATCCCGCTGCTGGTCGAGTTGGGGCTCAGCGCCAATGACATGGACCGGGCGCTGGGCGCGTGCATCATGCTGATCGGGGTGTATGTGCTGGTCGTCGGCGGGATCGCCGTCATCCGGATGGGTGTTGGCGGGGCGAATGGACACAAGGGAATCAATGGACATGACAGGCACGGCAGGGCACAGTCACGCAGGCGAGCGCGCCCGGAGCCCTGAGGAGCACCTCGCCGCCGTGCGCGCGCTGGTCGCGGACCTGAAGGGAGGGCCGGCGGGGGAGCGCGAGATGGTGGACGTCCCTGCCGCGGCGGCAGTCGGGCGGCGTTTGGCCCGCAGCGTGGTGGCCGTCGAGGACTCCCCACGCTTCGACAACTCCCAGATGGACGGCTACGCCCTGGCTGAATCGCACCTGGCCGGCGGACGCTTCCCGGTGGGGCCGACGGTGGCTGCCGGGGCCGACCCTCGCGACGTCCTGTTCGACGCGGTCACCAACCCCACCTCCCGGATCCGTGACGCGGTGATCCCGGTGATGACCGGGGCGCGGCTGCCGGCCGGGACCGCGGCGGTGGTGCCGGTGGAGGCGTGCGATCCGCCCGACTTCGAGGCTGCGGAGGCTGCGACCGCCGCTGGTGCTGGCACGGCTGGAGGTTCCGGTGGTGTGAGCGTTCCTCCCTGGGAAGCCGGACGCTTCGTCCGACTCGCAGGCTCTGACCTGCGCGCCGGTGCAGAGCTGTTGTCGGCTGGTCATGTGGTGAATCCCCGGACGGTGGGTGCGGTCGCCGCGCAGGGGATCGCCGAGCTGCCGGTGCGTCGGACCGCCCGGGTGCTGATCTGCACCGGTGGTGATGAGATCGGCAGTGATGGCACAGACGGTGCGGCGATGATCCGCGACGCCAACGGGCCGATGCTGCAGGCCTTGTGCGCCCGGCACGGCATCGAGGTCGCCGGGACGGTGCGAACCAGCGATGACCCGGCGGGGTTCCGGGCGGTGCTGGCCGAGGCGATCGAGCAGGCGGGTCCGGACGCGGTGGTGACCAGCGGCGGGATCAGCCATGGACGCTTCGAGGTGGTGCGTCAGGTGCTGGAGGGTGCTGCTGGAACTCAGGCAGGAACCCCAGCCTGGTTCAGCCACGTCGCCCAGCAGCCAGGCGGCCCGCAGGGACTGGCCGCGTTCAACGGTGTGCCCGTGATCTGTCTGCCGGGCAACCCGGTGTCCACCGCGGTGAGCTTCCGGCTGTTCGTCGCCCCGGTGCTCGGCGAGGTGGCTGAACCTGTGGTCGGACGCGCCGGCGAGTCCATGCAGGGACAAGCGGGAAAGGACCGCTTCCTGCGTGGTCGCACCGAGATCGTCGACGGGGTGCTGACCGGCTTCGTGGTCGGCGGGCCCGGCTCCCATCTGCTCGCCCAGTCGGTGGCGGCGGACTGCCTGCTCCGCGTCCCGGCGGGCGAGGACAGCAAAGGAGGCGAGGGCAGCGGGGGTGTCGCAGGCAGCGAAGGTAGCGAGGGCAGCGTGGGCCTTGTCACCGGGGATCCGGTGGAGATCATCCCGCTGTAGATCCTCCGGTGGTTGTTCATCCCGCTGTAGATCGGGCCGCTGTAGATCGATCCTGTACGCCGACGCCGCCGCTACCCCAGCTGTCCCGTCCCCGGTGATGTCAGAATCGTGGGATAGATCGATGGTTTTTCGGCCGGATCCCATCGAATGATCCCACGTTTCTTACATCCAGGGCGTGGTAGTCGGCATGGGCGTCAGCGTGGGTGAGGGTGTGGGATGACCGGGGGATGTCCGGGGAAGACCGGGGAAGACCGGGGGAGGGGTGAGGGTGGTGGCTCGACGGTGCCCGACATGTGCTGCCGGGGTCCACCTGGGGCATGAGCCCATGGCTCACAGTTGTTCGGAATTAATCACCGTGAACTCACACCGCAGGTAGTGGCGGTGATGGGTGGCACGGTAGCGTCTGTCGGCATGCAGTTCATACACCTCACCTACTTCGACGCGCTGGCCCGCGAAGAGCATTTCGGGCGCGCCGCCCACGCGTGCTTCGTCTCTGCCTCCACTCTCTCCCAGGCGATGCGGAAGTTCGAGGCCGAGGTCGGGTTTCCGCTGGTGCGCCGGGGCAGGGCGTCCTACCAGGGGCTCACTGCGGAGGGCGAGGTCGTGCTCAACTACGCCCGACGCATCCTCGCCGAACAGCGCTCCCTGGAGCAGGACATGGCCAGTCGGCACGGGACGCTGGAGGGCACGCTGCGTTTCGGCACCATCCCGGCGGGTACCGAGCAGGCCGCGACGCTGATCGCGCACCTGTCCGAGCTGCACCCCGGGGTGAAGGTGGAGCTCATCGGCGGGCTGACCAGCGAACAGATCAGCTCGCAGATCCTCAACCATGACCTGGACGCCGGTATCGTCCACCCGGCCGAGGCGTCGGGATCAGGGGCAGCGACGGAGGCTGGCGCGCTGCACCAGGCCAGGTTGGGACGCACCAGCTGGGCGGTGTGCGGGCACCCGGAGGTGTTCGGGACGTCCGGCACTGATTCCGGCGCCACCACGAGCACCGCCGCGAACGCTGCCGCGAACGTTGACACGATCAACACCTCGAGCGCCGCCTCGAGCACCGCCACAATCACCGGCGCTGAACTGGCCGAACTCCCACTGGCCCTGCTGCGTCACGGGACCGTGGCCCGCCGCGAGTTCGACCGCGGCCATGCAGGGGCCGGGCTGTCGGTGACGCCCGGAGTGGAGGCCTCGTAGGTGGAGCTGCTCAAGGCCCTGGCCGCCACCGGACGCTGGCTCGCTGTGGTGCCGGAGCACACCGCGCCCGCCTCCCGGTGGGAGACCCGTCGGCTGGTCGAACCGGAGGTGTACCTGGAACTGGCGGTGGCACGGCTGGAGTCTCGTCCGCTGCCGGCGATGTCTGCCGCGCTCGACGACGCGGTCGCCGTGATGCTGGCGGCTGGGAACGACACTGATGTGTCCGAGGGAGGTGCGCAGTAGTGACTCCTGCTATTGACTCACGCACTGACACGGGCGCCGACAAGCACACCGACAGCCGCTGGTGGCACAGGTTCCGACGCGCCCAGCCCCACATGTCGCTGGGGACGATCCTGCTGTCCGGGGTCGGGGTGATCGTGGCGGTCAGTGTGTTGGGGCTGATTGCCGAACTCACCGGCCATCCCCTGCTCATCGCGAGTTTCGGGGCGTCCTGCGCACTGATCTGCGTGCTGCCGTCGGCGCCGGTGTCGCGTCCGATCAACATGCTCGGCGGGCACCTGGTGTCGACGGCCGCCGGGCTGGCGATGCTGGAGATCGCCCCGGCGTCGTGGTGGACGATGGGACTGGCGACCGGTGTGGGGGTGATGCTGATGACCGGGCTGAGGGTGCTGCACCCGCCGGCGGCGGCGATGCCGATCCTGGTGATGCTCACCGACCCGGGGTGGATGTTCCTGCTGACGCCGGTGATGGCCGGGGCGGCGGTCATCACGGTGATTGCCGAGGTCTACCGGCTGGTGCTGGGCAAGCGGGTCTGGCGGGCGTAGCAGCGTCGACTGAGGGTGGCCCGGAAGATAAAAGTGCTTAAGGCTTCCCCTGCATGTCAGAAAGGTGGGATGAATCGTCGGGATCCGACCGGAAAACCATCAAATGATCCCACCTTTCTGACAGGGGTGGCCGTGCTGCGAGCGATGGGGTGGTCCTACCGGTGTCTACAACGGCAGGTACTCCACCAGGTCGCCCGGTTCGAGGCCGTCGCGGGGGACGACGATCAGGACATCCGCCGCGGCATAACCGCTGAGCATGTGGGAGTGCGAACCAGCCACCGGAGTCACCGTGACCTGCGCCGGAGTGGAGTCGTGAGCGGCGCGCTCATCCAAGGTCGCGGGCATCAGCCGCACCCGGTCCCGACGCAGCGCGCCGATCCGTCCGGACGCCCCGGTGGATGCAGTCGCCGGATGGGTCGCCACCGCGTCCTCGACGGTCGTACCGCAGAACACCTCCACCGCCGGGGCGACGAAGGAATGCAGCGCCACATGCGCGGCGAACGGATTGCCCGGCACCCCGATGATCAGCTGGTCAGCGCGCCGGGTGATCAGCGTCGGATGCCCCGGCTGGCAGGCCACCTCCTCGGCGAGCACCTCTTCGGCCGCGCGACTGATGAAACGACGCGCGAAGTCCTGGGTGGAGCGTCCTGACCCGCCGGTCATCACCACGATGTCGCTGGACCGGACGTCCGGCCGACGCAGCCAGTCCTCCACGGCGACCGGGTCGTCCGGCAGCCGGTCGGCGACGGTCACCTCGGCACCCCACGCGCCCAGCAGGGCGGGGAAGGAGGTGCTGAAGGCGTCGCGGACCTCGCCGGGGCCGGGCACGCCGTGGCTGATGACCTCATTGCCGGTGAATGCGCAGGCCACCCGTGGTGCCTGGCGCACCTCGACGGTGTCGACCCCGCAGGCTGACAGCATCGCCACATGCCGCGGGGTCAGCCGGGTCCCCGCGGTCACCAGGACGGACCCGGCGTCCCACTCCTGGCCGGCCGGGCGGATGTCACGGCCCTCCTCCGGGGTCTCGGCCGTCACCACATCATCGGTGACCTGCGCGTTCTCTGAGCGCACCACGGCGGTCGCGCCTTCGGGGATCAGTGACCCGGTGAGGATCGGCAGGGCCTGACCGGGCTCCAGCGTCCCACCGGTGCGGTGCAGGTTCCGCCCGCGGGCATTGGTCGGCGTGGCGGCCAGCAGCGTCCACGGTCCGGGGCCGCTGACGGCGAACCCGTCCATCGCCGAGGACGTGTAGTGCGGCACAGGTATCGGGGACAGGACGTCCGCGGCGAGCACGTCGCCGGGAGCCGGAGTGCGGGACGCTCCGGTCTTCTCCTCGGTGCGTCCGGTGCGCGCCACGATGGTGGCGACCGTGTCGGCGATGCTGGTCCGGGCGTCCTGCCAGGTCGCCGGCTGGTGGCGGAGGTGTTCGGTCCAGTCGTCCCAGGTGTCGACGTCGGCGGCGGTGGCGGCCGGGACCTCGACCTCCACCAGGGTTATCCGGCGCAGCAGTCGCATCACGGAGGCGTCGCGGAAGTCGTCGTCGCCGATGGCGGTGAGCAGTGCGCCCAGGCGGACGGTCGACAGCAGCGGCTGGAGGCGCCCGTCGACGGTCGCGATGGCGCCGTCGGGGTCAGTGTCGGACCGAGAGTCGGACGCCGCGTCGAGCAGCGCGGTGATCCCCGGACCCGGGTTCACCAGGTCGGCGGCGAGCAGAAGGACGAGGTCCTCTTCACCGGTGTCCTCCCGCTCGGCCAGTGCCCGGGCCCCGGTGACGATGGCCGCGGCGGGTCCGGACAACGGGGGATCCTCGCGCAGGCGGACCACGTCATCGGGGAGTTCCATCTCCCCGGCGACGACGACACGGACGCCGGCGACCTCGGCAGAAGCGGCGAGCACGCGGTCGATCAACCGCACGCCGTCGCGTCCTGCGAGAAGCGGCTTGGCCGGGGTGTCCTCCGGCGCCGAGGCCGCCAGCCGGGACCCCTCACCACCGGCGATGATGATGGAATGGATGCTCACCGTTATCCCCCTGCGAACGGCGGGAGGACGTCCACACGCTGCACCCCGTCGAGGGCGGTCGCGGCGGCCTCGGGGTGGGTGACGGTGCGTCCGTCGACGAGGAAGCTGCAGCGTCCGAAGACCTCGGCCAGCGTCATGCCGCCGGCGGTGGTGTCGGTGTGCGCGCTGCCGAGGGATCCCAGCAGGTCAGCAAGAGTGCTCCCGGGGTCCGGCAGCGTCTCCTGGGCCACGCCGCGGGCGGCCCGCGCGGCGGCGAAGTAGTGGATCTCAACCATGTGCACCAGTGTAGGCGGCGCGGGTGGTGGGGATTCGTCATTAGGCTTCACACCATGACTGATGAGCGTGCCGCGGTGACCGTCGTCGACTACTCCGACGCCCACCGGGAGGAGATGCTGGAGCTGGCGTTGCAGTCCTGGGCGCCGGTGTTCGGGCAGCTGCGGGACACCGTGCCGCGATTCGTCTACGACAATTTCTGGCCGGACGGGTGGGAGACCCGGCAGCGGACGGACCTTGCGCAGGTGGTGGACGGGGCCCCGGAGTTGGTGGACGTCGCGGTTCTGGACGGTCGGGTCGTCGGCTGGGTGGTCACCCGGCTCCATCCGGAGGACTCGATGGGGGGAGGTGCATGTCATCGTCGTGGACCCGGAGGTGCAGCGGCAGGGGATCGCCTCGGTGCTGCTGGACCGGTCGCACCAGCGGATCCGGGAGGCGGGGATGCGGATGGTGATGGTGGAGACCGGTGACGATCCCGGGCATGCACCGGCCCGTTCGGTTTACAGGGCCAACGGGTACAAGCGCTGGCCGGTGGCGCGGTACTTCAAGGACCTGACGGGGTAGGTCGGGATGGGAGGAATACAACGCATTGCGTTAATGGCGGAGTCCGTTATGCGTTGGCAACGTGGTCACAGTGAGCGAAGGAGGCGAGGACATGATCGAACCGATCCATCCCGGCGAGATCCTCATGGGGGATTTCATCCAAGGGTTCGGAATCACCCAGCACAAGGTCGCTGTCGCCATCGGGGTTCCGCCGCGACGGATCAACGAGATCGTGCACGGCAAGCGGGGTATCAGCGCGGACACCGCGATCCGGCTCGCCAGGTATTTCGGAACTTCCGAGGAGTTCTGGATGGACCTGCGGTCCAACTACGAACTGCGGATCGGGCACCAGGCACTAGGAGACCGGCTGGCGGACATCGATCCGTTGGCCACCGCGTAACCTGGGGAACTATGAGCAGCGCTGAAAACGTAGGGAACGCAGGCACCGCAGGGAACGCCCACCTCACCCACGTCCGGGAGGACGGCTCGGCCCACATGGTCGACGTCACCGCCAAGAACGAGACCAGCCGCACCGCCGTGGCCACCGGTCGGGTCATCACCCGTCCGGACGTCCTCGACATGATCTTCGCCCCCGCCGACGGCGCGCACGAGGGTCTGCCGAAGGGCGACGCCCTGCCGGTCGCCCGCGTCGCCGGGATCATGGGCGCGAAGAAGACCCCGGAGATGATCCCGCTGTGCCACCCGTTGCCGCTGGGCAAGATCACCGTCGACTTCGCGCGGGAGGACGCTGCGGACGCTGCCGGCGCCTACGCCGCGGACGCTGCGGACGCCGACGTCCGTGGTGCCGTGCGTATCGAGGCCTCAGTGAAGACCCGCGGTGTCACCGGCGTGGAGATGGAGGCCCTCACCGCGGTGACCAGTGCCGCCCTGACCGTCTACGACATGATCAAGGCCGTCGACAAACACGCCGTCATCGACGACGTCCGCGTCCTCGCGAAATCCGGCGGCAAGTCCGGCGACTGGGATGTGCGCTGATGACTGAGACACAACACACCCGCGCGCTGGTCATCGTCGCCTCGACCCGCGCGGCGTCCGGCGACTACACCGACCGCACCGGCCCCGTCCTCGTCGACTGGCTGCGCAGCCGCGGCCTCGAGGTCGACGACGCCACCGTCATCGCCGACGCCGACATCCCCACCGCCCTGCCGGAACTGCTGGACGACCCGGTGCTGCCCCGGATCGTCCTGACCACCGGCGGCACCGGTATCAGCCCCACCGACCGGACCGTCGCCACCGTCAAGCCGCTGCTCGAGCACGAACTCCCCGGCCTCGTCGCCGCCGTCCAGCAGCGCGGCGTGGACAACGGCGTGCCCACCGCACTGCTCTCCGGCGGGGTCGCCGGGGTGGTCGGACGCTCCTTCGTGATGACGCTGCCCGGTTCCTCCGGTGGGGTGAAGGACGGTATCGCCGTGCTCGACCCGGTCCTCGACCACCTCATCGCCCAGCTGGAAGGAGCCGGCGACCATGAGTGACGCTGCAGTGAACGCCGACCCCGCCTACGTCGCCGAGCAGACCGGCGTGGTCGTGCACACCGCCATCTCCGCCGAGCCGCTGGAAGGCCACCTCGCCGCGGCGAAGGCCGACACCGCGACCGACGCCATGGGTGCCGTCGTCACCTTCGAGGGCGTTGTCCGCGACCACGACAACGGCGCCGGGGTCACCAGCCTCGACTACACCCACCACCCCAGTGCGGCGGACATCCTCGCCCAGATCGCTGAGGCCACGGTGCAAAAGTACCCGCAGGTCAGACTGTGGGCCGAACACCGCACCGGGTCGCTGGCCATCGGCGACATGGCCTTCCTCGTCGTCGTCGCGTCCGCCCACCGCGGGGAGGCCTTCGAGGCCATCGCCGACTTCGCCACGCAGGTCAAGGCGAATGTACCGATCTGGAAGGAACAGGAACACACCGACGGCTCGACCGGGTGGGTGGGCCTGTGAGTGTCGACATCGGACGCTACCGCCGCCAGATCACCCTCGCCGGCTTCGGCCTGGATGCCCAGCAGGCCCTCGCCGATGCCCACGTCGCCGTCCTCGGCGCCGGCGGCCTCGGCTCCCCGGCGTTGCTCTACCTCGCCGCCTGCGGGGTGGGGACGGTGACCGTCATCGACGACGACACGGTCGAGACGTCCAACCTGCACCGCCAGGTCATCCACACCGACGCCGCGGTGGGGGAGACCAAGGTGAGCTCGGCACGCCGGGAGATGCTGGCGCGCAACCCGGGGATGACCGTGTACACCGTCACCGACCGACTCACCGCCGACAATGCCGTTGATCTGCTGCGCGGTGCGGATGTCGTGCTCGACGGCGCCGACAACTTCGCCGCCCGCTACGACGCCTCCCACGGCTGCACGGTGCTGGGGATCCCGCACGTGTGGGCCTCGATCCTGGGCTTCGATGCCCAGCTCTCGGTCTTCGGAGCCACGCTGTCCGACGGCTCGGCCGGCCCCGTGTACGAGGACGTCTTCCCCACGCCGCCGCCGGCCGGGACCGTGCCGTCCTGCTCGGCCGCCGGGGTGCTCGGGCCGGTCGTCGGCGTCGTCGGCACCGCGATGGCGCTGGAGGCGGTGAAAGTGCTCACCGGTGTCGGCCAGCCGCTCGCCGGGGAGCTCGGCTACTTCGACGGCCTGTCCGGACGCTGGGAGTACATTCCGCTGGCCGCCGACCCCGCCGTTGCCGCCCGCGTTCGGAACGCTGCGACGCCGGTCGCCGAGGAGCTCGCGGTGGAACCCTCGGACGGCGGCCCTGACCTCGCCGCCGGTGCTGCAGCTTCCGCCGGCGCTGACGGCGCTGACGGTGCTGCCGGCACCGCTGGTCCCGCCTTGAGCGACCTGCCCGACCTGACCGACGCCGTGCTCATGGACGTCCGTGAACCCGATGAGTTCGCCACCGTCCGCATCCCCGGTGCGGTGAACGTGCCGCTGTCCGCGCTGCGCGCAGCGTCCAACCCGGCAACCCCTGACCTGCCGGACGAGGCTCGCGACCTGGCGGCCGAAGCGTCCGACAGCGGGCGTCCCCTCGTGGTCTACTGTGCGGCCGGGGTGCGCTCGGCGCAGGCGCTGGAGATTCTCGCGGCGTCCGGCATCGGCGGCGTCGATCTCCCCGGCGGCATCAACGCCTGGTTGGAGCGACAATGAGCATGGCTTCGCAGGTAGGGGTCGCGTAATCTGAACGTTGATGAGCCGCCCTCATCACCACATGGAAAGCGGGCGACCTGCCCTGTACAGACTGGTCACCCGCTTCGGCCTTAGAGATTCAACAGCCAGTCGATGCCATCTCGAACATAGTTCGCGATGATTCTGGCCACCGAGTTCTCCAGGACCCGTCGTAGGACGTTGCCCCTTCCTCGGCGGGGCCGTCCTTTCGGACGGCGCTCCCACTTCGCACACCCGCTCCGTGGCGACCTGAACTCCGGTGGGACAATGAACCGCGTGGAGCATGACGGCATGAATGAACCGACGAACTACGCGTCCATCGCCTTCGACGATTTCGTGAAGGCCCGGCAGGAAGCCCGCGGGGTGGCGAACCGGGTGGACACCACCGGAGCGTCCGGCGCGGAGCTCGACGCCCGCGACGCCAAGCTCATCCGCAACACCCGCATGTTCTTCATGTCGACGGTCACCGGGACCGGCTGGCCCTATGTGCAGCACAAGGGCGGGCCGTCCGGATTCGTGAAGGTCAGGACGACCGCCGGACGCTCGCAGATCATGTTCCCCGACTTCGCCGGCAACCGGCAGTTCGTCACCGCCGGCAACCTCGACCGGGACGACCGCGTGTGCCTGTTCTTCATCGACTTCGCCACCCGTTCCCGGGTGAAGGTCTTCGGTCACGCCCGCACCGTCGACGCCGAGGACGACCCGGAGCTCATCGCCGAGCTGCGTGACCTGGGAAAGCAGTTCATCAAGGGTGTCATCGAGCGCGCCGTGGTGGTGGACGTCGTCTCCTCGGACGCGAACTGCTCCAAGCAGATCATCCCGCGCTGGACCCGTGAGGAGGTCGACGAACGACTCGACCTGTACCGGGCCGACATCGCCGAGCTGAAGGACAAGGTCGCCGAGCGAGATGCCCGGATCGCCGAGCTCGAGGCGCGGTTGGGGGAGGCGCCGCACAGCTGAGGTGGGTAGTGGCTAAGTGTCCCCAAATCGGTCGCCCGACTACACTCGGGCTAGCCGAATCGGGGACACTTAGCGAATCGGGGACACTGGGCGAATCGGGGGCACTGGGCGACACCCTCCGGTAGTGTGGCGTCCAACCGCGCGGCAGGGGGCCGCCGGGGCGAGGGGCAAGGGACAAATGGGGACAGGGACAATGCACGGGGACAAGAAGATCTGGACCACCGCCGAACTGAAGGACGCAGGCTGGGGCGAGGCGAGGACCCGCCGGGCGCTCGGAGACACACTCCACCGGGTTGCGCGTGGCGTCTACACCACGACGATGGATACGGACGTCGTGCTGCGCGCGCTCGCCCTCGCCCACCCCGGGATCGTCTTCACCGGCAGGACGGCGGCGTACCTCCACTATGCACTCCCCATGGAGTGGCCTGCGACGGCGTGTCGCACGTCGCGGCGACACAACGATGACCTCATCACCATCCGCCGCCGCCGACCAGGCACGGGCCGCGCCGGCAGCGTCACCAGCGTCCGGGGTGTGGACGCCACCACCGCAGCCCAGACCGCGGTGGACCTGGACAACCCCGCCGACCAGGTCAGGGTGCTGGAACGCGGCTACTCCGGCTTCCGCGGGACGGAGAACTTCGAGAAGGACGCCGCACACCTGTCACGCACCGGCCGCAGGCGTCTCGCGGCGATCAGGTCGAAGGCGATCATCGGGACGGCGAGCAACCTGGAGACGCAGGCGGTGCAGCTGATCCGCTCGGCGCTGCGTCCTGAACTGGAGGCGGGGCTGATCACCATCGAGACGAACGCGATGGTGCGGGGATACTGCTGGGACATCATGATCCCGGAGGTGCGGCTGCTCATCGAGATCGACAGCTGGGCCTACCACGGGGAGGCGAAGGCGAAGCGGATGGATTTCGCCAGGGGCCGGTGCAAGGGGAATCAGGCCACGCGGTGGGGGTACCTGCTGCTGCGGTACCCGGATTCCGCAGTCAAACACGCGCCGCACTGGTCTCGGACGAGGTGGCGGACACGGTGCGTTTCGAGTTGCAGCATCTGCGCCGCTTCCGCAGGGAGGACGAGGCGATCCCGACCGATGCACCGATGTGGCTCTGGTTCCCGAAGGTGTGAGCGCACCCCTGTGCAGGGTCGGTCCGGCTATCTCCCGCGCGGGCGCCCGCTGTACCCTTGCCTGTGTGATGACCTGGCCTGACGCCTCACGCAGTGGCACCTCCTCCGACCCGTACTCGGCACTGGCCGACCGGGTCGCCGCCGACGTCATCGCCGGCTACTCCACCTCGTTCTCCCTGGCCACCCGTCTGCTCGCCGCTCCGGTCCGCCGCGAGATCCGCAACCTGTATGCGGTGGTACGCATCGCCGACGAGATCGTCGACGGGGCAGCGTCGGACGCCGGGGCGTCGCCGGACGAGGTGCGTGAGATTCTGGACGACTACGAGGCCCGCGTGCTCACCGCGACGGGGGACGGCGGGACGGCTGCGCCGGGGGACGGTGGGGCGACCGCGACAGGACGCACCGCTGCACCGTTCTTCACCGACCCGATCCTGCACGCCTGGGCAGGCACCGCCGCCCGCTGCGGCATCAACCCGGAGCACATGGTCGCCTTTTTCGCCTCGATGCGTGCTGACCTGGAGGTCACCGTGCACGACGCAGACAGCCTGGCGTCCTACATCCACGGCTCCGCCGAGGTCATCGGCCTGATGTGCCTCGACATCTTCCTGGCCTACGAGGACACGTCCGCCGACCGGGCCTGGCTCGCGGACGGCGCCGTCGCGCTCGGCCGGGCGTTCCAGATGGTCAACTTCCTGCGCGACCTCGGCGCCGACCAGGACGGACTCGGACGCATCTACCTGCCCGAACTCACCGACGGCCCGCTGACCGGCCCCACGCGCGACCGAATCCTCGACGACATCGAGGCCGACCTCGACACCGCCCGCGAGCGCATCGCCCACCTGCCCGGCGGGGCCCGCGACGGGGTCGCAGCCGCCGTCGCGCTCTACGCCGAACTCGCCGCTGAGATCCGCGCCAGCGACCCGGACACTCTCGACACCACCCGCATCCGCGTGTCGGGGCCACGCAAAGCACTGGTCACCGCCAAGGCCGTGGCACGGGTCAGGCGGAGGAGCTCATGAGGATCATCGTCATCGGTGCCGGTGTCGCCGGGCTCGCCACCGCCGGTCTGCTCGCCCGCGCCGGCCACCAGGTCACCCTGCTGGAATCCAATGACACCGTCGGAGGACGTGCCGGCTCACTGTCCGGTGCCCAGATCGGCGCCGACCCCGCGTTCCGCTGGGACACCGGGCCGAGCTGGTACCTGATGCCGGAGGCCTTCGACCGCTTCTACGAGCTGATGGGCACGTCCACCGCCGAGCAGCTCGACCTGGTGGACCTCGCCCCGGGCTACCGGGTGCTCTCCGGGGACAGTGACCCGGTGGACGTCCCGGTCGGTGCGGAGCAGGTCGCGGAACTCTTCGAGTCCCTGGAGCCCGGTGCCGGTAAGAAGGTCCGCCGCTACCTCGCCGAGGCCGGCGACACCTACCGCATCGCCGTCGACCGTTTCCTCTACACCACCTTCTCCTCCCCGGTGCCCTTCCTGGGCCGGGAGGTGCTCGCCCGCGCCGGACGCCTGGCCAAGCTACTCACCGTTTCGCTGCAGTCCCTGGTCAACAACCGTTTCACCGATACGCGCACCCGGCAGATCCTGTCGTACCCGGCGGTGTTCCTCTCCTCGGCGCCGGCGACGACCCCGGCGCTCTACCAGCTGATGAGCTACACCGACCTGGTGCAGGGCGTGAAGTACCCGCTCGGCGGGTTCGCCGCCGTCGTCGAGTCGCTGCGCCGGCTCGCCGTGGACAACGGCGTGGAGGTCAGGACGTCCTGCCCGGTCGCGAGAATCCGCACCGACACCGACCGCGTGAACCCGCTGCGCCGGGTGCCGGGGCTGGGACGTCTGACGTCCTGGCTGCCCGGTGCCACCGCACGGACCACCGGTGTGGTCTTGGCCGATGGCACCGAACTGGACGCCGATGCGGTGGTCAGTGCCGCTGACCTGCACCACACCGAGACCGCGATGCTGGCCCGCGGGGTGCAGACCTATCCGGAGGCGCACTGGCGGCGGATCAACCCGGGCGTCGGCGCGGTGGTGGTGATGCTCGGGGTGCGCGGCGAGTTACCGCAGTTGGCGCACCATACGCTGCTCTTCAGCGATGACTGGACGCCCGACTTCGCCGCCGTCTTCGGGGGAGGGGGCGCCTCGTCCTCTGCATCGTCCTCGGTGTACGTTTGCCGCCCCTCGGCCACCGACCCGGACGTCGCCCCCGAGGAGCACGAGAACCTGTTCATCCTGGTGCCCTGCACCGCCGACCCGACGATCACCGAACGCGACGTCGAGGCCATCGCCGATGCCACGATCGACCTGGTGGCCGAGCGGGCCGGGATCCCCGACCTGGCCGAGCGGATCTGCGCGCGTTCCACCCTGGGGCCGAAGGACTTCGCCACCGACTACAACTCCTGGCATGGCTGGGCGTTGGGTCTGGCGCACACCCTGACCCAGTCGGCGTTCATGCGTGGGACGAACCACTCCCGGGCGGTGTCGAACCTGTACTACGCAGGGTCCACGACCACTCCGGGAGTGGGGGTGCCGATGTGCCTGATCAGTGCGGAGAACGTCCTGACCGCGATAGAGGACAGGGCACGTCGCCCGGGTGGAGCGGTGAATCAGTCGAACCGGTAGACCATCACGTGGCAGCTGCCGGACGGGTCGTAGCCGCCGTTGACGGTGCTGTCGACGTAGTCCAGTTTGCGGTAGACGTGCCGGGCCCGGTCATTGCCCACGTCAACGGCCAGGGAGACCCCGGGGAAACCTTCCTCACGGGCGACGCGCAGCATTTCCTGCATCAGCGCGGTGCCGCGGCCGTGGCCGGAGACCTCGGGGTGCAACGCGATGGCCACCTCGGGGTAGTCGTCTGACACGAAGCCTGCCCCGGGTGCTTCAGAGGTGAAGGTACGCAGCCACGCGGCACCCACTGCGGTGGGGACGTCGCCAGAGTCCGCAGCAGAGTCCGGAGCGGAATCCTCCGCGGAATCATCCCCCGGGACCCGCTCGAGGATGACCCCCGGCTGCTGCGGGGTCCAGGCGTCCACGTAGGCGGCGAGTTCCTCGTCGATCCCCTCGCTCACCGGACGGGACTCGTCGCCCCACTGGTCCGTGAGGATGTACATGGCACGCAGGATGTCCCGGTCGTCGCCGGTGGCGCGGCGGTAGCGGAACTGTGGTGGCGGTGAAGCAGTCACGGCGGACCAGGCTATCAGTAGATGAAGACCTTGTCGCCCGGCTGCAGGGCGTTGAAGTAGGTGATCGCGTCCTGCTGGTTCAGACGCACACAACCAGCCGAGAGGTTGTTCAGGGTGCCCTGGTGGAAGGCGTGGCCGTTGTTGGTGAAGTACACCGCGTACGGCATCGGGGCGTTGTTGAACTCGCGGCTGACCTCGTCCTTCACCTTGTACTGGACGCTGAAGGTGCCGCGCGGGGTGTCCTGGCCGGGAGCGCCCGGGGACATCGGGACCGGGCCGTGGGAGACCGAGCCGCCACGCTGCAGCCAGGTGCGCTTGCCGTTGATGTCGACGCACACGCGGGCGTCCGCCGGGCAGGGGGTGTTACGGGTGGAGGCGGCCTGCCGTTCAGCGGCGGCACGACGCTCCGCGGCAGCCTGGCGCTCAGCGGCGGCACGGCGCTCGGCGGCGCGGGCGTCCTCACGCTGTTGGACGGCACCCGGGGCGACGAGGTCGGTCAGGTCGCGGACGCCCTGCTCGTAGGCGTCGCGGAACTGTGCGGGCACGTTGCCGGACTGCAGCAGGGCGGCATCGTGGGCGTCCAGCGCGCCGTCGCGGATGAGCTTGTCGATCTCATCCGGGGAAGGCAGCTCGATACCGGTGTTCTTGACGGTGGTGCGCAGGTCGGAAGCCTTCGCCGAGATGGCGGCGGAGGGGTCTGCGGGGGCAGCGACGGCAGGAGACGCAACGGAGGCGATTCCGGCGGTCGCGATGATGGTGGCGCCGACAGCGGCGAGTGCCTTACGAATGTTCACTCGGGCTATCCTACTCCGCGCGATAGTTGATTAGCCAGACGCACATGCCCGAATCATGTAACGGGGGGCTGCAATGGTGCAGTCACGTTTTGGGGCGCTGTGGCACCGAACAATCATCGAAGTCACAGGTATTCTGGATGTGACATCCATGCAGTCCCCGGATTTCCGGGCCAGACTAGGGAGATATGAACGTGCCTACCGCGAATCACTCCACCAGCTCCGCCGCCCCCGTCAAGGTTCTGGTCGTTGACGACGAAGCCAATATCGCCGACCTGATCAAGGCGCGTCTGGAGTTCCAGGACTTCGAGGTGCGTACCGCCGCCGACGGAGCCTCGGCCCGCGAGATCGCCAAGACGTTCCGTCCCGACGCCTTCATCCTCGACGTCATGATGCCCGGGATGGACGGCTTCACCCTGCTCGGCAAGCTGCGCGAGGACGGCCATGACGCGCCCGTGCTCTTCCTCACCGCCAAGGACGGTGTCGACGACCGCATCCACGGGCTGACCATCGGTGCGGACGACTACGTCACCAAGCCTTTTGCGCTGGAGGAGGTCATCACCCGGCTGCGGGTCATCCTGCGCCGCGTCCAGCCGGCGGGGGAAGAGGACACCTCGCTGATCTCCTACGCCGACATCACCCTCAACGACGACATGCACGAGGTCACCAAGGCCGGCAAGGTCGTCGACCTGTCGCCCACCGAGTTCAAGCTGCTGCGCTACCTGCTGATCAACTCGGAGGTCGTCGTCCCGAAGTCGAAGATCCTCGACGCGGTGTGGGAGTACGACTTCGGTGGCGACGGCAACGTCGTGGAGTCCTACGTCTCCTACCTGCGACGCAAGATCGACACCCAGGAGCCGCGGCTGATCCACACCGTGCGCGGGGTGGGCTACGTCCTGCGGCTGCCGCGTAACTGATGGCGTCCCCGTCCGACGGTAGGGCCTGGAAGATCGGCCGAGAGAAAGCGAGCCGCGAGAAGACCGCCCGGGAGAAGCCATACCCGGGAGTGTTCCTGTCGCACTACCCGCTGCGGGTGTCCCTGGTGCTGGTCATCGCGGTGCTCACCGCCCTCGGGTTGACGGTGTCCGGCACCGTGATCACCGGTATGACCCAACGCTTCCTCACCGACCGGGTGGACGAGAACCTGCTCAGCGCCCGGAGTTGGGCGATCAACGCAACGGACTCCACGTGCGACCGGCAGGACCCGCAGCGCGGCCTCTACGAGCGCCTCACCCAGCAGCAGCCGCCGTCGTACCTGTACTGGCATGTCGTCGGGGACCCGTGTGCGGAGTTGAGCCCCAACAACATCAACCAGTCGCAGCCGGACGTTTCCGCGTTGGACGAACCGACCAGCCCGGTGACGGTGCCGGCGACGTCGGAATCGGCGTCGTCGAGCCCCTGGCGTGCCGCGGCGGTGGTCAACGACGACGGTGAGGTGACCGTCTTCGCCTTGCCGATGGACGGCGAGACCAAGATCATGAACCAGATGACCACCATGCTGGTCACGGTCAGCCTGCTGATCCTCGCGGTGCTCATCGGAGCGTCGATGTTCCTGGTGCGTCGTGCGTTGCAGCCGCTGTACCAGGTGGAGCAGACCGCCGGACGCATCGCCCGCGGTCACCTGGACCAGCGTGTCCCGAACTGGTCGCCGCGCACCGAGGTCGGTCGGCTCTCGGTGGCGCTGAACCGGATGCTCGCCCAGATCCAGGGGGCGTTCATCGCGGTGAATGAGTCGGAGAAGCAGGCGCGTGAGGCCGAGTCGTCGATGCGACGCTTCATCGGGGACGCGTCCCACGAGCTGCGCACCCCGCTGACCAGCGTGCGAGGCTATGCCGACCTGTACCGTTCCGGCGCCACCGATGACCCGGACATGGTCATGGACCGGATCGCCGATGAGGCAGGACGCATGAGCCTGCTCGTCGAGGACCTGCTGACTCTGGTGCGTATGGACGAGGGGCGTCCGATGCGCGAGGACCCGGTGGACCTGCTGGAGCTGTCGCTGGCCGCGGCGGAGAACGCCCGCGCCGGGTTCCCGGGCCGGGTCGTGCGGGTGCACAACGACACCCGGTCGGTGCCGGTGACCATGGGTGACAGTGCCCGACTGCACCAGGTCGTGGGCAATCTGGTGACCAATGCGCTTCGCCACGCCGGTGACGACGCCACGGTGGACATCCGGCTGAGCCGGGTCAGCGGCGCTGGCACTGGTGACGGTGGTCCTGAGGGTGCTGGATCGGACGGTACGGGTTCGGACGGTGCCGGTGGCGGTGCTGGTGCCGACATGATCGCACTGGATGTCAGCGACGACGGTGACGGCATCTCGCCGGAGGATGTGCCGCACCTGTTCGAGCGGTTCTACCGCGCGGATGTCTCGCGTTCCCGGGCATCGGGCGGCTCGGGACTGGGCCTGTCGATCGTGCAGCGACTGATCGAGCGTCACCACGGCACGATCACCGTGGAGAGCGAGCTGGGCAAGGGGACCACCTTCCATATCCTGCTTCCGCCCTGGCCGGACGAGGGACTCGATGATGACCTCGACGACGACCTTGACGGCGACCTCGACAGTGATCCGGATGGCGACCTCACCGAGGATTACGGAGGTCAGGACGTCGACGAGGCCCCTGAGTCAGACTCCGCAAATTCCGGGTCGGCCTCCGCAGACATCGCTGGTGAAGACCCAGCGGACACTGAGGGCACCGACTCCGACTCGTCCTCCCCATCCTCAACGCAGGAGTCTCCTTCCGCACCGAAGCACTCGACACCGAAGCACTCGACACCGAAGCATTCGGCGCCGGGGGACAAGCAGCCCTGGTCGGACCGCCGTAACCCCAACACCTGGGGGCGTTGAGTCTCCGGCCCGGGTTCCACGTAGGACTCAGCCCGGCCCCGCTTCGCCCCGCTCTCGCACTCGCCTCTGACCCGACCCCGCACTGACCCGATCCTCGATCTCAGATAGGTGGGACTATCTGCTGCTCTCAGGGCCTGAGAACGGCAAATGATCCCACCTTTCCGACATGCCGGGTCGAGCACGCAGGGGTGGGGATAGGTCAGCCGGTCACCCCGGAGCCAACCGCAGCACGGACACCGGTGCGCTGGTCGACGGGCGGGGCGGCCAGAGCGTCCACCACCAACTGGCCCACGACCGGGCGGTGCGGCATGACAGCGTGGCCGAACTGGGCGTCCGGGAAGTGGTCCTGTACCTCGACGACGCGGGTCGGGCCTTGGTGGGCGGGCACACCGGACAGTTCATCGAAGGCGGTGAAGGCCACCGCCCGGCCGGCCGGCACGATCCGGTCGAAGCGGGTGATGATCTGGGTGACCGGCACACGTGATGTCGCGGTGTGTGGCAGCACCTCAGCCAGTGCCTCGGAACCGACGAGCTGGTCGGCGAAGGCAGGGCAGAGTGCCCGGTCGATGCTGCGCAGCAGCGGGGACTCCGGCGGACGGAACCACGGGCGGGCCACCCCGCGGAAATCCGCGGCCAGGCCGACGACGTGGTCGATCCGGGGTGCTGACGCCGCCTCGTTGAGGATGCCGGACGCCGCCAGCGACAGCAGCCCGCCCTGGGAGTGTCCGACCAGGTCGATGCTGCCGTAGCGGTCCGTCAGGATGCTCAGCTGGGCGATGACCTCCTCCAGCGACCAGCGGATATCGGTCGTTCCGCGGTGGCCGTAGGAGACTGAGAGGACCGGGCGTCCGGACGTCTTGATGACCGGGGCGGACTCCTCGAAATTGGCCCGGCTACCGGCGGTGCCGTGGACCAGCACGATCGGGGAGTGGTCGGACGTGCCGGACGCGCCGGACGAGGCGGGCGCAACGGACGTGCCGGGTACGTCGGACGCTCCGGCGACGCCGTAGCGTCCGGCGGTGTCGGTCATCTCCGAGTCCGCCCACGGGGCCGAGGGCGCCTGGAGTCTGCTCAGCACTCGACTGAGGATGGGCGGTTGGGATGATTGGTACATCCCATGAGTATGGCACGGCTGGGCGAGAAACCCCTAGCCCCGCCGTTGGGCGACCTGGTCGTCCCGCGATGTCGCCGCCCCGATTGCCTGCCCGGCCAACCACGCCAGCACCGGACCGATCAGCACGGTCAGCCCGACCCCGGTCCACTGCCGGGCAGTCAGGAAGCCCGGCAGATCACCGGTCAGCCACAACAGGGCAGCAGGAAGTAGGCCGGTGAGCACGCCGGCCAGCGTCCCGACCGCCGCCACGCTGACCGCCTGGGTGGCGGAGAAGCGACGCAGCGTTCCGGGCGGCGCACCCATCGCCGTGATCGTCGCCATGTCGCGGCGCGACTCGTTGGTGGCCAACAGCACGACGAGCAGCACCGTGCCCAGGGTCAGCAACCAGCTCAGGACGATCGGGGTGGCGGTGAATGCCGCGCGTGCACCGTCGACCCCGGGGGTCTCCACGTCAACGAAGTCGTGGTCCACCGGCCAGGTGCCGGAGCTGACCAGTATGGCCTGCAGTGTCGAGACATCGTGCTCCATCAGTAGCACGGTGGACTCGTAGGTGACCTCCAGGTCCAGAGACTCCGAGGTGGCTGGGGAGATGGAGATGAACGGGGATCCCAACGCACCGGCGACGGACTCGATGGCCACCGCCGGGACCTTCAGGCTGTCCATCACCTCCGGGTCCCGGATGGTGGTGTCATGGACGGAGTCCGGGCTGGTGTCCTCCGCCCACGCCGACGAGGACGCCTCGACGGAAGCCATTCCCAGCAGGTCGATGCTGACATACCCGTCGGTGATCAGGTCCGGGTCGCCGACCACGGCCTTGCCATCGGCCAGGGCCTGTTCGGCGCGGTTGACATCGTTGGTGGGGATGCGGTTGAAGGCAGCGAAGGCTGACCCATCGTGCACCGCGACGTCCTGCTGCAGGGACAGCCCGTGGGTGTAGGGGCCGAAGTTGTCCCAGTCCGGGTAGTAGTAGGCGTCCGGGTTTCGGTAGCCGTCGGGACGCTGGGCCGACGGGTACATCTGCTCGCCGTTGCGTTCCGCGCCCGTGACCGAGGAGACCGCGGTCTTCTCGCGGGCGTCAAGCTTGTCGGCGACGGTGTCGATGTCGGCGGCGTAGGTCGTCTCGTCCCCGCCGACGCTGCCGGTGACGATCGCAACGTCCTTGCCGAACTGGGTGGGTTCCGGGTCGCCGATCGGCACCGAGATCATCAACGCGGCCAGGAAAGTCACCCCGGAAACCGCGGCGACGGCGGGGATGGTCCGGTGGTGGTTGCGTTGGCCGTCGCGGACGGCCAGGCGGGCGGTGGTGGGCAGCCGACCGCCGATCCAGGACATCGCCCAGACCAACAGGCTGCCGCTTGCGATCAGACCGATGCCCAGCAGTGCGACGCCGAGCACCAGGAAGTCATATTTGATCAGGCAGCAGAACGCGCCGAGAACCAGGAAGGGGATGCCGGTCAGCATCCGCTTGCGGAAGCCGGTCATGCGTTCACTGCCTCCGTCAGCCAGCGCCTGCACCGGGTCCTCGCGTCCGGCGCGGATCGCCGGGATCAGGGCGGAGGTCACGCCGCAGACCAGGGTGACCAGGACGACCGGGATCGCGATGTCCCAGGCCCAGGTGAACTCGCCCCGGGTGATGATGCTGTTGAGGGCGGCGCCGACGCCGACCGAGCCGAGCAGCCCGAGTGCCGCGCCAGCGACGGAGACCAGCACGCCCTGGGCCAGCATGACTCGACGCAGGTCGGACGGTGCGGCACCGCCGGCACTGAGCAGTCCCATCGCATGACGCAGGCGCCGGGCGGCGACGGCGAAGACCGGGGAGATCACCGCGGAGATCAGCAGGATCATCAGCACCGCGACGCTGACCACAGTGAGTATCATCTCGGCGTTGTCGGACAGCCCTCCGTCCAGGCTCGTCCAGCGGCCATAGTCGATCGTCTGGTGGGAGCGTTCGACAGGCTCCTGGGGCCAGGCCTCGTAGCCGTCGGCGCGCAACTCCGATATCGACCCGGAGAGCGCCTGGTGGATGTCCTGGCTGATGTCCGGGTCGGCCGGGTAGTACCACTGGATGCTGCCGGTGATGTCGTCGGACGCTACGTCGGCGGCGTTGGCGGCCGAGGTTCCCCAGGCGCGGGTCACCGTTGCGGTCAGCTCGGCACCATCGACGGTGACGGTGTCGCCGGTGGAGACGTCGAGCAGGTAGGCGTCCTGCTTCGAGAGGAAGATCTCACCGGCGGGAACGACCGGATCGCCACCGTCAGCGGGGTCGGTCACGCTCATGACGCTGATCTCGCCGGACCGGTCGCCGTGGGAGGCCTCGCCGGTGTGGAACAGGCCGGGGGACAAGGCGTCCGTCTGGTCGCCGAGGATGTCACGCAGGACCGTTCCGGTCGTGTCGAGCCACTCGGAGGCGTCCCGCTCGTAGCGGGTGTCGTCGACTGCACCGTCCTCGAAGGAGGCGTCCTCGGGGGAGGCGACGTGGAAATTGACGTAGCCGGCGTTGTCCAAGGGCGCGTTGGCCTGGCCTTTGTCGTAGCTCTCGACCATGGAGAAGAATCCGACGGTCAGAGCCACCGGCAGGGCGAAGAGCAGTACACCGACGAGGGTGCGGATCTTGTGGCGGCTCAGGTCGCGACGGGCCAGGCGCATCGCCACCTGCGCGCGGCGCAGTCTGGCGGTGAGGGATGATGTTCGGGCGCTGGATCGGGAGTTTGACTGCGGAGTTGGTTCGGGTGTCGATGTCACGGGGCTCACTTCACGACCTTCCCGTCCCGCAGGTGCACGGTGCGGTCGGCCCAGGCGGCGAACCGGGGCTCGTGGGTGACCAGCAGGCCGGCGGCACCCTGGTCCACGCGGGAGCGGATCAGTGCCATCACCGACTCAGCGGTCACCGAGTCGAGGGCACCGGTGGGTTCGTCGGCGAGGATGAGGTGGCGGTCGCCGACCAGGGCGCGGGCCACGGCGACGCGCTGCTGCTGGCCGCCGGAGATTTCGGAGGGGAACCGGTCGGCGATGGACGCCAGGTCGATCTCCTCGAGGGAGGCCAGGGCGGTGGCGCGGGCGTCCTGCCGCGAGGTGCCGTTGAGCTCCAGCGACAGGGAGATGTTCTCGGCGACGGTGAGGGTGGGGATCAGGTTGTAGTGCTGGAAGACATAACCGACGTGGGTGCGGCGCACCTCGGCACGGGCCTTAGGGGTGAGGTGGGAGACATCCACCCCGCCGATCAGGACGCGCCCGTCGCTGGCGGTGTCGAGTGTGCCGGCGACGTTGAGCAGGGTGGACTTGCCGGAGCCGGACGGTCCCATCACCGCGACGAGTTCACCGGGCTCCACGGTCAGGGTGACGCGGTCGAGGGCGGTGACCACGGTCGGGCCGTCCTCATGGAAACGGCTGACCTGTTCAAGGTGCAGGGCTGCGGCTTCGGTGGACTGTTCGGTGCCGGCCAGTCGCTGCGGGGAGAGAGGGGAGGAGGAGTTCGGGCGGCTCATGAGGGCTCCTGGGTCGGGTCGGTGGGGTTCGAGGTGACGGGGGAGTCGGTCGTGGAGGGGGAGGGCGCTGTCGGTGGTGCGGCGGGGAACTGTTCGATCTGGTCGAGCCACCGGATCTGGGATTCCAGGTCGAAGATGCGTCGCTCCAGCTGCAGCCGGTCGGCAGCGGTGCTCGGCGGGATCTGGGCCTTGCGGATGGTCAGCTCGCGCAGTTCACCGAGGACGGCGAGGCGTTGCTCGTGGAGGACGTCAGTGAAGCTCAGCCCAGCTGGCAGGGAGCCGGGTGTGGTAGCTGCGGCCATGGCGGTCTTGATGACCAGATCGTCGCGGTCATTCGGTGGGGGGAGGATGGGTTCCCGCCACCAGTGGTTGAGTTCGGCCAGGCCGTCGGCGGTGGGGACGAAGACCTCGGTGTGGCGGCCTGGCTGGCGGCCGGACGGTCCGGAGCCGGGGGCGGTGCCGCTGCTGTCGGTGGTGATCTCCACGAGTCCGTCGCGCAGGAGACGTTGGACGGTCTGGTACACCTGCCCCACATTCACCGGCCAGGTGTCGTGGGTGCGCTGTTCAAAGGTGCTCTTGAGTTGGCCGACGCTGGCCGGTTGCTCGGCCAGCAGGCTGAGGAGGGCGAACTTGATGGACATGGGCTACCGGGGTTTCCGTCCGTTTCCGGGTGGCTTCGGTTCAGTGGTGTCACCCGGCTGTCAGTAGGTCTCGCGGTCGACTTACCGGGTAAGTTACCCGGTAACTTACTCGGTAAGCAGTAGGGCTGCAAGTGACTGGCGACGATCCGATTCGCCGGGCGAGTTCCGGGAAGACGGCGAGTACTGGGATGCTGGGCCTTGGGGGCGCTAAGGCGCTAAGACGCTAAGTGTCCCCATTTCGGTCATCTCACTACACGTGGGACGACCGAAATGGGGACACTGAGCGATACCGGAGCTGAAACTCCCGCTCCCAGGTGGCCGGAAAGGGGCAGAACCACCCGGGGGCGGGAGTGGGAGTCCGAGGGCTGCGGGAGTGGGAGTCCGAGGGGCTGCGGGAGGAGGGGAGAGTGGGCGAGGGGTGACCTCAGTCGCTCAGGCCCTCCGCGAGGATCTTCGCGACCAACTCCTGGACCTGCTCATTCGCCGGCATCTCGTCGTGGCGGACGCGTCCCACCCTGTGGTCCTGCACGAATGCGTTCCACACCCGCGCCGGGGCAGCGGTGTCCGGGTCGGCACCCCCGTCCGCGTCAGCCTCCAGGAACGCGGTCTCGAAAGGCACCACCGTGGTGTCGTTGCGCGTGGCCAGACACGAGTAGCGGATGCCCGGGCGGGTCTCCGGCCCGGTCGTCATCGTCTCAATCAGCGGCGACCCCACGACCTGCTGCATTCCGGCCGGCCCCATGAACCGGGTCACCACCGACTCCGCCACCCGGGCAGTGGTCTCATTGGCGGTCAGCACTTCAGCCAGCAGCCCGCGCACCGTGGTGCCGTGGTGCGGGGCCGACAGCGTCACCAGGTGGTGCACCTTGTCTGCCCCGCCCATCTCGTTGATCCAGTACCGGGCGATCAGTCCGCCCTGGGAATGTGCCACGATGTCGAGCTTCTCGGCACCGGTCGCCGCCAGCACCTGGGTGAGGTAGGCATCGATGTCCGCCGCAGAATCCAGGACGTCCTGCGTGCCGTGCATCCCGTAGTCCGGTGCGAAGACGACATAGCCCTGGTCGCGGAGGGTCAGAACCAGGTTCTGCCAGGCGTTCTTCGAGGAGATCGTGCCGTGGATCAGCACCACCGGGTACGGACGCTCCGGCGACGGTTTCGCATGCCACAGGTCGTCGACGCAACCGACGGTGTAGGCGCGTGCACCGATAGGGATTCCTTCAGGACGCCCCGGCAACTGCGGAGTCTTCGGCAGCAGGCGTGACGGCAGCTCCAGGGTGGTGCGCACCCCGTCGGTGAAGCTCGAGAGCTGTTCAAGGAAGGCCTTCGCCGGGCCGACGGTCTCCTTCACCTTCTTGTTCGCCTGCTCCTGGAGCTCGGCGTTCGCCGCGATGGCGTGGGTGATGGACTCGATGGTCTCGTCGTCGAGGAAGCCCCCGGACAGCTCCACCTGCTCACGGACGGATTCGTCCAGCTGGTCCACCAGGTCGTCGGCGATGTGGGGCCGCCTCGGACTCTCACTCTGCTTACCGCTCATCGGTGACTCACTCGCCAGGGTCGCCGACAGCGTCGCCGACAGCGTCGCCGACAGCGTCGCCGGCAGAGCCACCGGCGACACCGGTCACACCCTGGGCACGCAGGCCGGCGCGGATCTTCTCGGCGGCGGCGTCCATCTCGTCGGCGTCGGTGTCGTTCATCCCCAGCGCATTGGCCAGGTTGTAGCCGGACATGTCGGCGGCGGGGAAGACGTGGATGTGTGCGTGCGGCACCTCGAAACCGGCGATGAGGTAGCCGGCGCGTGGGGCGTCGAACTCGTCGACGATGGCCTTGCCCACGTATTGCGCCACCTCGTTGAGGTGCGCCCACAGCGACGGGTCGGCGTCGGTCCACTTGTCGACTTCCTCGACCGGGACGACCAGGGTGTGGCCGTAGGTGACCGGTTCGATGGTCAGGAAGGCGGCGACGGTCTCGTCACGGTAGACGAAGCGGCCGGGCAGCTCGCCGGAGATGATCTTGCTGAACACTGATGGTGCGGTAGACATGCTCTTGATCGTAGCGGTTAAACTCGGTGACCATGCGCACACTCGTCATCGGCAATGGAGCCCGCGAACACGCCCTGGCCTTTTCACTGTCCACCGACCCGCAGGTCACCGAGCTGCACGTCGCCCCCGGCAATCCAGGCATCGCCGGTGTCGCCACCCAGCACCCGGGGATCAAGGGTGATGACGCCGAGGCTGTCGTGGCCCTGGCCCGCGAGCTCGCCGCTGACCTGGTGGTCATCGGTCCGGAGATCCCGCTGGTCGCAGGTGTCGCCGACGCCTTGCGCGCAGAGGGCTTCGCCGTGTTCGGCCCCTCGGCCGCCGCCGCCCGCATCGAGGGCTCCAAGGCTTTCGCAAAGGAGGTCATGGCCACCGCCGGGGTACGGACGGCCCACGCCGAGCCCATCACCCCGGGGGCGTCGGACGCTGACATCGCCGCCGCGATCGACCGCTTCGGCCCCACCTGGGTGGTGAAGGACGACGGCCTCGCCGGCGGCAAGGGTGTCGTGGTCACCCCCGACCGGGACGTCGCGATCGCGCACGTCCACGACGTCCATGCCGGTGGTAACCCGGTGCTGCTGGAGAGCTTCCTGGACGGCCCGGAGGTCTCCCTGTTCTGCCTGGTCGACGGCGAGACCGTCGTCCCGCTGCTGCCCGCCCAGGACCACAAGCGCGTCGGCGACAACGACGAGGGCCCGAACACCGGCGGCATGGGTGCCTACACCCCGCTGCCGTGGCTGCCGGCCGACGGTGTGCAGCGCATCGTCGACGAGGTCTGCGTGCCGGTCGCCAAGCAGATGGTCGCCGAGGGTTGCCCGTTCTCCGGCCTGCTCTACGCCGGTCTGGCGTGGGGTTCCGAAGGCCCGGCCGTGGTGGAGTTCAACTGCCGCTTCGGTGACCCGGAGACCCAGGCGGTGCTGGGCCTGCTGGAGACCCCGCTGGGCGGGGTGCTCAACGCCGTGGCCACCGGCACCCTGGACCAGCTGGAGTCGCTGGTCTGGCGCGACGGCTACGCCGTGACCGTGGTGCTCGCCGCCGAGGGCTACCCGGAGTCCCCGGTCACCGGGGCGCCGATCTCCGGTGCCGCTGCCGGCGACGAGGCCCGTGGCGTCCGCGCTGCCGGTGTCGCCGACGACCCGGAGCGTGAGGGCGGCCTGGTGTCGGCCGGCGGTCGCGTCCTGAACGTCATCGCCCACGGCGAAACGTTGGAGGAGGCCCGTGCCGCGGCCTATGCCGAGCTGGAGAACATCGACCTGCCCGGTGGGCACTACCGATCCGACATCGGTCTGGCCGCGGTCGAGGGCCGGATCAGCATCCCGGAGTGAACCCGGGTACAAAGGTGGGCCATGCGTAGCTGGACGCGTAGGACGAGTACGGCGAGTACGACGAACAGGTCGAACGCGACAGGCAGGACGCACCGGGTCAGCAGAGGTGCCGGCCTGGGGCTGGCACTGGCCCTGGTGGCTGGTGGCGGACTGGCCGCGTGCGGCAGTGACGACGACGGTGACGGTGCCGCTGGTGGCGGTACAGGTAGCGGCGGCGGCAGTGGTTCCGGCGGCGCACCCGCACCGTCCGACCTGATGCTCACCGATTCGGCTTCACCGGCCGGCTACAGCTGGAATGACGTGGCCGAGCTCCTCGGCGACGACGAGCAGTTCGACGAACTCCGCGAGATCGCCGATGCCACGGTGACCGACCCTGCCGAGTGCGCCACATTGTCACCGACGGCGGTCAGCGTGCTGATGGATCTGCGTGAGCATTCCGACACCACTGCCGCGGTGGAGTTCCTGCCGCATGACGAGCGCGATCCGGCGGTGGTGCAGGCCATGGTCTCCACCGACCCGGAGGCGCTCGCGGTGCCGGACGACCTGTCGGTGTGTGAGTCCTTCACACAGGAAAATGAGGCGGACCCGGGAACCCCGGCGACGACCTACCAGGTCTCGGCCGAGGAGACCGAGGTGATCGGTGCCGAGGGCGTGCAGGTCATCACCATCGTCGGTGATTCTCAGGCCCCGGGTGGGGACGAACCGACGTCCCTGGTCGTCGGCACCGTCGGCGACATCGGGTTCCGGGTGTCCGCCAGTGGCATCGAGGAACCGCGGATCCTGATGGACATCGTGGACCGCCAGGTGGACCAGATTGTCGAGGTCACCGGTGATCCAGATGATGCGGACGAGTCAGATGAGTCGGACGAGTAGCTGGAGCAGGTAGGAGAGACGGGGCAGATGTTCGGACGACGGCGGGACAAGCGCGCGCAGGCGGCACAGAAGGCACAGGCCGGGCAGGCTGGTCGGGCCGGAGAGGCTGGACGGGCTGGCCGGGCTGGCCGGGCTCCAGTGTCCGCCGGATCCGCCGGAACCGCCAGTTCAACGGTGGCGATGCTGACCGATGCGGCGGAGGTGTCCGCAGAACTGCGTCGGGCGTTGGTCCGGGTCGGGTGCGACTTCACGCAGCAGGGGGCCGAAGGCGCTGACGGTGCCGCAGTGACTGACGCAGACACCCGGGCGGTGCTGTTGCTGCAGGTCGAGGACAAGGATGCCGCGGTGCTCCTGGGTCGCTCGCCGCTGTCCCTGGTGCTCAGTGCCGACTGGGACGGTGTGTTGGACGGGGACGCCGAGGAGCATCGTCGCGTCCTGAACGACTGGAATGCCCGGCACACGGTGCCGCGGGCGGTGGCGGTGCTCGACGTCGACGGTGATGCCCGCGTCCACCTCGATTCCGTGATGGATTGCTCGGCCGGGGTGAGCCCGGCGCAGGTCGACGAGTGGGTGCGTCGGGCGCTGGCCGGGTTGTCGCAGGTCACCGAGTTCCTGGACGAGCAGTTCCCGGACGCGGCACGGGTCGAGCTGGAGGACGCGGCCGAGGAACCGTCCGAGGACGCGGACGCGGAGGGTGGAGAGGACCCAGACGCAGGCGCAGACGCAGACACGGGTGGCTCCGACGCCCCTGATACCGCGGGCAGCACCGCCCTGGTCGCCGGCGAGCCGCTGACCCTCGACCGCATCGCCGCCGTGGTCCCCGGTGAGACCGTGAGCATCAAGGAGAACGGGGCGTCCGGACGCCGCGGCAACGGCTACGTCCGCACCGTCGGTGCCGCCGCACCCGACATCGCCCTGCACGACGGCACGCTCACCGTCACCACCGGCGCGGCGTTTGGTGACGCTGGTGAGGTCCCGGCCGAGGCGCTGGACTGGCTGCGTGCGGTGTGCGGTCAGGTCAACACCGACCCTGACGGGGTGGTCAGCGTGGTCACCGGCGACTCCGGCGACTCCGGCGACTCCGGCGACGTCATCATGACCAGCGCGCTGCACCGTCCGGTCGGCGCCGGGATGCACGACGCTCAGCTGGCCGCGGTGCTGGCCACCGCCGGGGCACAGGTCGGCGCCCGTTTCGACGGTCTGGTCGCCGAGGTCACCGGCGGGTCGACCGGCGGCGAGCTCGGTGAGGTGACTGATGCCTGAGGGCCATGTCATCCACCGGCTGGCCCGCATGCTCAACAAAGAGTTCGCCGGTAAGGAAGTCCAGGTCAGCTCCCCGCAGGGACGCTGGACGACGGAAGCGGCGATGCTCGACGGCAGTGTCATGGAGGAGGCCGAGGCGTGGGGAAAGCACCTGTTCATCCACTTCCCGGCCGGTATCGTGCACATCCACCTCGGGCTGATCGGCACGCTGACCTTCGAACCGCTGTCCGAACCGCGCGGCCAGGTGCGGTTGCGCATCGCCTCCGACGACGTCGCCGCGGACCTGCGTGGGCCGCAACGGTGCGTCCTGATTGACCCGGTGGAGCAGGACGCTGCGCTGGCGAAGCTCGGCGCGGACCCACTGCGACCTGTGGATCCGGCGAAGCTTGAGGCGGTGTTCGCCCGTACCCGGCGTTCCGCCAAGCCGATCGGCGCGCTGCTGATGGACCAGTCGCTGTACCCCGGGGTCGGCAGTATCTACCGCACCGAGGTGCTGTTCCGGTTGGGGCTGGGCCCCACGCTGCCGGGAAAGTCCCTCAGTGAGGAGGAACTCACCGCGATCTGGGATGACCTGGTGGAACTGATGGCCGAAGGGGAGGAGACCGGACGCATCGACACGGTGCGTGCCGAGCACACCCCGGAGGCGATGGGGCGGGAGCCGCGCAAGGACGACCACGGCGGCGAGGTGTACGTCTACCGGCGTGCCGGTCTGCCCTGCCACGTGTGTGGTACGCCCGTGGAGACCGGGGAGATGGCAGCACGCAAGATCTACTGGTGCCCGGTCTGCCAGCCGGGGTAGCCAGAGGGATCGTCAAGAGGCACAGTTTTCTGTACCTACGAAGGAGGTGCTGTGATGCGGACGATGAACTTCGCCGAATCCCGCAAGCGGTACGCGGAGATCCTGGACTCGGTGGCTGAGGACAGGGATCCGGTGGTGATCGCCAGGGCGGGGCATGAACCGGTGGTCATGGTGTCCCTGGACGATTACGAGTCACTTCGTGAGACCGCCTACCTGATGCGGTCGCCGGCCAATGCGCGGCGGATTCTCGACGCCATGGATGAGTTGGATGCAGGGGCGGGGACTGCGCACGAGCTTTTTGAGCCGGATGAGGATCCGAGCGGCAACACACAGAACACACAGAACACACAGAACACACAGAACACACAGGACGCACAGGAGTACGCGGGGGAGTGAGCATGCTGCTGGTGTGGTCCACGGCGGGGTGGGAGGACTACCTGTGGTGGCAGAAACAGGACCGCAAGGTACTGAAACGGATCAACACGCTGATCGCGGATGTCATGAGGAACGGTAATGAGGGGATCGGTAAGCCGGAACCACTGAAAGATGACTTCTCGGGGTTCGGGTCACGGCGGATCACTGATGAACATCAGTTGGTCTACCGGGTGACGGAGAAGCAGGTCCAGATCGTGTCCTGCCGGTACCACTACGGTCGGTGAGTGAGCGTTACTCCACGTCGATGGTGCAGGTCTCGGTGCCGCCGTCGTCGAGCGTCGCGGTGATCTCGAGGTGGGAGATCTCTGACAGTGTGGCGTTTCCGAGGCTCAAGGTCACTTCTCCACCCGGGGTGGGAACCCTGCAGTGATCGTGCTGTCTCGGGGCGGGCCATCCGGGTCCGCCGGTACGTCGCTGATGGCTTCGGCTTCGACGTATGCGTCGGGAGCATCGCTGTCGCCCATGTATTGAATGGTCAGGTGGTCCTGGTCCGGGTTGTCGTTGACAGCCTCCTGATGGTGGGCCGGGGGATCCGTCAGTGAGATGACGTCCGGGTCGCAGGTACCGTCCTCGGCCACCTCGCCGAGGACGGTGTCGTTGTCGCTGTCGGACGAGTCATTCGCGGAACAGGCGCCGAGAATGAGGGCGGCGGCAGTGAGGGGAACCGCGAGGGCGACGAGTTTCTGAGGAGAGTGGAGAGAAAGCATAAGTCCACCCTGGACGACCCTCGACGAGGCGGGCCCCGCTACTGTTTCGTCGGCCGGTAGACGAGCCGTCGCATCAGTGTATCCGCAGGTCCGCGGTAGTTTCGTCGCTCCATGGCGACGGCGAGAGCGACGGTCACCAGCCAACCGCCGACGGCAACGAGAGCCATGGTGGTGCTGGTCAGCGACGCGCCGAGACCGAAACCCCATGCGGCGAGCAGCGGCGTGAAGATCACCGACTGGGCGAGGTAACCGGTCATCGACCGCTTCCCCAACGCGGAGATCGCCGAGCCGACGGAGCCGACGGAGCCGAGCGTGCCCTGCGATCGTGCGGACACCCGGTGGCCGATGAGTCCGAACAGGGCCGCATAGCCCACGCCGCCGGCCAGGCCGGTCGCCAGCTGTATCGCGGCGAATACCCCGATCACGTCGTCCAACCCCTCGATGACACCGATATGCGCCAGGGCGTGCGGAAGTGCGCCGACCCAGGCGATGCCGATGCCGGTGACGGCGAGCGTCCGCAGCAGGCGCCGATGACGTCCCGGCTCCTTGAGGACCCGGTGCCGGGCCAGAAGGACACTGACGAGGATGGACACCGGCACCACCAGGGTGACCGGCCCCTGGATCACGAGCACCATCATGGGCCAGGTCATGATCCGCACCAGCGCCGTGGTGAGATAGCACTCCGAGGTCGCGTCCTCGAAGAAGATCTCTGGCAGCGCCCCGCCGCCGTCGGTGGACACCGGATCGTCTGCGGCCAGATAGCTGAGCAACGAGAACGCGGTCAGGGCCGCGAGAGCAACCAGGAGTCCGGTGCCGATCCAGATCACGATCTTCAGCGCCCGGTCGGAGCGACGCAGGAACAGCCACACCATCAGAAGTCCGCACAGCCCGTAGGCGCCCAGGACGTCACCGCCGGAGAGCAGCAGTGCATGGACCGCGCCGAAGACGAGCAGCCACAGTTTACGGCGCTGCAGTAACCGGAACGCGTCGCGCTCGGAGCGTCCTGCCTCTTGTTGGCGCCGGTAGATCATCACCAGGCCGTAGCCGAACAGCACCGCGAACATCGGGTATGCCCGCAGATCGACGACGATGATGGTGAATGCCTGGACGACCTTGTCGGACACCGAGCCGTCGACCGGGTGGAAGCCGGCCTCGGACTGCTCCCGCCCGTAGAGGTAGAAGGGGGTGTTCGCCAGGGCGATGAACAACAGCATGAACCCGCGGGCGAGGTCCGGTGCCGGCGCCCGGCCGGTGAGACCGGTAGGACGGACCGTCGGGGTGTCGGTGGTCGTCATGATGCCTGTCCTTTCGGGTGGTGTACTTCCAGGATGGGCCGGGCAGTCGCGGGCCCGACAGTGCCGAAAGTCAGGTAGTCCCATGTGGGGGTGCACAGCGGTGGACGCGGACCTGCACACATGTGGGATACTGGAGCACGTGGCTGACAAGAAGAAGATCTCGAATGTCCTGGCGAACCGATACGCCTCTCCCGAACTGACCGCCATCTGGAGCGCAGAGGACAAGATCCTCGCCGAGCGACGCCTGTGGATCGCGGTGATGAAGGCGCAGAAGGAGATGGGCGTCGACATCGCCGAGGGTGCCGTCGACGACTACGAGAAGGTCATCGACCAGATCGACCTGGCCTCCATCGCCGAGCGGGAGAAGGTCACCCGCCACGACGTCAAGGCCCGCATCGAGGAGTTCAACGCCCTGTCCGGTCACGAGGACATCCACAAGGGGATGACCAGTCGCGACCTCACCGAGAACGTCGAGCAGCTGCAGATCCACCAGTCGCTGAGCATCGCCCGCGACAAGGCCGTCGCCGTGCTCGCCCAGATCGCCCGCCTCGCCAGCGACTACAAGTCCCAGGTCATGGCAGGACGCTCCCACAACGTCGCCGCGCAGGCCACCACGCTGGGCAAGCGCTTCGCCTCCGCCGCCGATGAACTGCTGCTGGGTATCGAGCGCATCGAGAACCTGCTGGACCGCTACCCGCTGCGCGGCATCAAGGGCCCGATGGGCACCAGCCAGGACATGCTCGACCTGCTCGGTGGCGACACCGAGAAGCTCGCCGGCCTGGAGCGCACCATCGCCGACGAGCTCGGCTTCTCCCGCATCTTCGACTCCGTGGGCCAGGTGTACCCCCGGTCCCTCGACTTCGACGCCCTGTCCGCCCTCGTCGAGGTCGGCGCGTCGATGTCCTCGCTGTCGATGACGATCCGCCTGATGGCCGGCAACGAGACCGTCACCGAGGGCTTCAAGGAGGGCCAGGTCGGCTCCTCCGCGATGCCGCACAAGATGAACGCCCGCTCCTGCGAGCGTGTCGGCGGCCTGCAGATCATCCTGCGCGGCTACATGACCATGGCCTCCGACCTCGCCGGATCCCAGTGGAACGAGGGCGACGTGTTCTGCTCCGTGGTGCGCCGTGTCGCCCTGCCGGACGCCTTCTTCGCCTTCGACGGCATGTGCGAGACCTTCCTCACCGTCCTCGACGAGTTCGGTGCCTTCCCCGCCATGATCGACCGTGAGCTGGAGCGTTACCTGCCGTTCCTCGCCACCACCCGCATCCTCATGGCCGCGGTGCGGGCCGGGGTCGGCCGCGAGACCGCACACGAGGTCATCAAGGAGAACGCCGTGGCCGTGGCGCTGAACATGCGCGAGAACGGTGGCGGTCAGGATCTCGTCGAGCGCCTCGCCGCCGACGAGCGGCTGCCGTTGGACGAGGACGCCCTGAACACCTCCCTGGCCGACCGCCACGCCTTCATCGGCGCGGCCGAGGACCAGGTCGACCGGGTGCTCGCCCGGGTCGACGAGGTTGTCGGACGCCATCCTGAGGCAGCGTCCTACACCCCGGGCGAGATCCTGTAGGGACGTAGCGGGACAGAGGGAGAGACACTGTGGCCGAGGGAATGTCACTGAGCGCCAGGCTCAACGCCCTACGCGCCGCAGTGAACGGGTCCAATGACGGTATCGTCTCGATCGCGGCGATGCTGCTGGGCATGGTGGCCGCGGGGGCGGAACCGACGACGGTGCTGACCGCCGGGGTGGCTGCGACCACCGCAGGGGCGGTGTCGATCGGGGTGGCGGAGTACGTGTCGGTCTCCGCCCAGCGCGACACCCAGCGCACCGCGATCGACCAGGAGTCCACCGAACTGCAGTAGACCCCGCACCTGGAGCGGGAGGAGATGTCAGAGCTGCTGCAGGACTTCGGCATCTCCGTGGAAACCGCCGACAAGGCGGCCCGGGAGATCTAGACCAATGATCCGCTGCCCGCGCACCTGCAGTCGGAGTACGGGCTGGACTCCACACAGCTGAACAGTCCGTGGGTGGCGGCGGGGACGGCGTCCGGCTCGTTCCTGATCGGCGCGGCGTTGCCGATGCTGGCGGCGGTCTTCGCCCCGGAAGGGTGGGCGGTGCTGACGCTGATCCTGGTCACCTTGGGGACGCTGATGATGACCGGGGCACTGTCGGCGAAGCTGGCGGGGAACCCGGTGGCCCGCTCAGCCGGGCGACTGCTGACCGGTGGTGCGGTCGGCCTGGCGGTCACCTATGGTATCGGTACCTTGTTCAACGGTTAGCCTGACACTGCCATGGGGTGGCTGTCCTTGCTGGTCAAGGTGTATTTCTTCGGTCTATTCTGGGGACATGGCTACGCAGGAGAACCACACCGCGCCGGTGCCGCCACATGTCGGCGAACCGCACGGCACGACCGTCGGATCGAAGCTGAACATGCTCCGTGCCGGGGTGCTGGGGGCCAATGACGGCATCGTGTCGATCTCGGCGATGATGCTGGCGATGATCGCTGCGGGGGCGGAACCGACGACGGTGATGACCGCCGGTGTGGCCTCCACGGTGGCTGGTGCGGTGTCGATGGCGCTGGGGGAGTATGTGTCGGTGTCCGCCCAGCGGGACAGTGAGCGCACCATGATCGCCCAGGAGACGCGCGAGCTGAGGGAGATGCCGGACGAGGAGCGCGAGGAGATGTCGCAGATCCTGCAGGGCTACGGCATCGGGAAGGAGACCGCCGACCGGGCGGCGCAGGAGATCAGTGACAAGGACCCGTTGGCCGCCCACCTGCAGCTGGAGCTGGGCCTGGACTCGGAGGAACTGACCAGCCCGTGGGCTGCGGCGGGGACCTCGGCGGCGGCCTTCGTGCTTGGGGCGATGCTGCCGATCCTGTCGGTGTTCCTCGGCACCGAGGCCTGGGGCATGGTGATCCTGATCCTGGTCACCCTCGGGACGCTGGCGATCACCGGCGCGCTGTCGGCGAAGCTGGCGGGCAACCCGGTACGGCGGTCCACGGTGCGGCTGTTGGTCGGCGGTGCGCTGGGGCTCGCCCTGACCTACGGCATCGGTTCCCTTTTCGATGTCTAGCTTCAGATACACCCATGTCAGCAAAGTGGGATGAATCGCTGGGTTCTCGCCCGGACCTACGGCGATTCGTCCCACGAATCTGACATCAGGGTTCCGACGTCAGACGAGCAGGGCGTCCACCAGCAGCCAGCCACCGAAAACGGTGAGGAATACTCCAGAGCCGAGACTGACCGCGAGGTTCAGGCGAGGTCGACTCTGCAGCAGGGCACGCGCCAGCACCGCGACACCGGAGTAGACCAGCAGTGCCTCGATGATGAAGATCCCGCCGAGCAACGTGATCTGGATGCCGGACGCCCACCCGCCGGGGGTGAGGAACTGGGGCAGCAGGGCCAGCAGCAGCATCAGGCCCTTCGGGTTGATTCCGCTGACGCCCATGCCACGCAGGTAGGAACCCAGCAGTCCGTTGTCTGTTGATCCGTCACCGGCAGCGCCGCCTCCTGTCGCGGACACGGCGTCGGCAGAGACCAGTGCGCTGGCGGGGCGGCGCAGGCTGACCAGGGTGCTGATGCCCAGGTAGATGATGTAGCAGGAGCCGATCACCGTGAGCAGGGTCAGTGCGGCCGGGTTGGCGGCGACGAGTGCGCCGATTCCGACGGCGATGACCCCGACCATGATCACGTATCCACTGGCCAGGCCGAGGACCGGCGCGGCCAGGGCACGTGAGGACGGCGACTTCAGGCCGGCGCCGATGGCGTAGGCCCAGTCGGCTCCGGGCATGAGGGCGAAGAGGCCGGCGGTGACGGCGAACTGCAGGACGAGAGCTGTTTCCACAGGTCACAAGTCTATTGCGGAATCCCGGCAAAGTGTTTCGAACTTTTCGAGCTAACACTGGAATCTATGCAATAATTAACCAGATGGACAAGATTGATCGGCAAATAATTTCACTGCTACGTGAGGACGGGCGGATCAGTGTCACCGACCTCGCCGCCCGGGTTCGCCTGAGTGTGTCCACCTGTCACCGACGGCTGAAGGAACTCGAGTCCAGCGGTGTGATCCTCGGCTACCGCGCGGAGGTGGATCCGACGAAGCTGGGGCTGTCCTTCGAGGCGGTGGTCATGGTGACCATGGGGCGGACGGACCAGTCCACCATCGCCGCGTTCGAGAAGGCGGTGGTTGAGCAGGAGGCCATCGTCTCCGCCGAGCGCATGTTCGGCGAGACCGACTACATGCTTCGCACCCTGACCAACGATCTGGCCGGATACCAGGAGCTCTACGACACGGTGCTGGGCACACTCCCCGGGGTCGAGCGGTTGACCTCCACGATGGTGATGAAGCGCCTCTGAACCAGGCCATGTCAGAAACGTGGGATGAATCGCTGTGATCCGAACGGAAAACCAGCGATCCATCCCACGCTTCTGACATCAGGCGAGGCGAGGCGAGGCGAGGGTCGAGGGAGAGGGGGAGGGAGGGTAGAGGGAGAAGGGGAAGGGGAGAAGGCAGGAAGAGGAGAGCAGCCGGGGCTACTCCACCACGACGAGCAGGTCGCCGCCCTCCACCTTCGTCGGCTTGGTCATGACGACCCGGGCGACCTTGCCGTCGACCGGGGCGGTGATGGTGGCCTCCATCTTCATGGCCTCGATCACGGCCACGGCATCGCCGGCCTTCACCTCGTCGCCGACCGACGCGGTGACCGTGACGGCACCGGCGAACGGGGCGGCGACGTGCCCGGCCACAGCCGGATCAGCCTTCTCCGCGGCCGCGGTGACCGATTCGACGGACCGGTCACGCACCCGCATCGGGCGGATCTGCCCGTTGACGTTCATCACGACCTGACGCATGCCCTTCTCGTCGGGCTCACCGACGGCGTCCAGGCGGACCACCATCGGCGGGTTGTTCTTGATCCGCACCGCGGTCTCCTCGCCCTCCTGCAGGCCGTAGAAGAACTGGCGGTCAGACAGCACCGAGGTGTCGCCGAAGGTGCGCAGATGCTCCTCGAAGCCGGCAGACTCCTTCGGGAACAGCAGGCGGCTCAGGGCGTCCCGGCGCTCCTGGCTGGACTCGCCCTCCAGGTGAGCCTCCTCCTCGGCGGGGACCTCGGTGACGCGCGAGGCGGTGGATGCGCGTCCCTCCAGGGCCTTGGTGCGCAGCGGCTCCGGCCAGCCACCGGGCGGGGTGCCCAGCTCGCCGCGCAGGAAGGCGATCACGGACGCGGGGATGTCGTACTTCTGCGGGTCGGCGGTGAACTCCTCGACCGAGACTCCGGCGCCGACGAGGTGCAGCGCCAGGTCTCCGACGACCTTGGAGGACGGGGTGACCTTGGTCGGCCGCCCCAGCAGGTTGTTGACCCCGGCGTAGGCGTCCTCGATGAGCTCGAAGCGGTCACCGAGGCCCAGCGCCACGGCCTGGGTGCGCAGGTTGGACAGCTGACCACCGGGGATCTCGTGGGTGTACACCCGGCCGGTCGGCCCTGCCAGCCCGGACTCGAAGGGGCTGTAGAGCGAACGCACGGCCTCCCAGTAGGGCTCCATGGAGTTCACGGCGTCCAACGAGATGCCGGTGTCACGCTCGGTGTGGGCGAAGGCGGCGACGATCGCCGACAGCGACGGCTGAGAGGTCGTCCCGGCCATCGACGCCGAGGCACCGTCGACCGCGTCCGCCCCGGCGTTCGCCGCGGCGAGGTAGGTGGCGAGCTGACCACCGGCGGTGTCGTGGGTGTGGACGTGCACCGGCAGGTCGAAGTTCTTGCGCAGAGCGGTGACCAGTGTGGTCGCCGCGGCCGGACGCAGCAGTCCGGCCATGTCCTTGATCGCCAGGACGTGGGCGCCGGACTCGACGATCTTCTCGGCGAGCTTCAGGTAGTAGTCGAGGGTGTAGAGCTTCTCGTCCGGGTTCGACAGGTCACCGGCGTAGGCCATCGCGACCTCGGCGACTCCGGTCCCGGTCTCCAGGACCGCGTCGATGGCGGTGCGCATCTGGTCGATGTCGTTGAGGGCGTCGAAGATGCGGAAGATGTCCACACCGGACTTCGCGGCCTCGGTGACGAAGGACTTCGCCACGATGTCGGGGTAGGGGGTGTAGCCGACGGTGTTGCGGCCGCGCAGCAGCATCTGGATGTTGGTGTTCGGCATCACCTCGCGCAGCTGGTCCAGGCGCTCCCACGGGTCCTCGTGGAGGAACTGCAGGGCGACGTCGTAGGTCGCGCCACCCCAGGCCTCGACGGAGAGCAGTTCCGGGGTGAGCCGTCCGACGGCTTCTGCCGCGGAGATCAGCGAGGTGGTGCGCACCCGGGTGGCCAGCAGCGACTGGTGGGCGTCGCGGAAGGTGGTGTCGGTGACGGCCAGCGCCTTCTGGGCGCGCAGCTGTCGGGCGAACTCCGCCGGGCCGACCTCGAGCAGGCGGTCGCGGGTGCCGAGCGGCATCGGCGGTGCCATGACACCTTCACCGGTGGTCTTCGCGTCGCGCGGGGTGACGACCGAGGGCAGCTTGCGGCGGGGGACGATATCGGTCGGGCGGTCGCCGTTGGGCCGGTTGACGGTCACGTCGGCGAGGAAGTCGAGCAGTCGGCCCGGCTCGTCGTCGGCCGGCGGGGCGGCCAGCAGGTGCGGGTGGTCGGCGATGAAGGACGTGGCGATGCGCTTGGTCTGGAAGTCCTCCTCGCGCAGCAGGGCCCGCAGGAAGCCGATGTTGGTGGCGACACCGGAGACGGTGAACTCGTTGAGGGCACGCTGGGCACGGGTGACCGCCTGGTTGAAGTCCGCGCCACGGCAGGTCATCTTCACCAGCATGGAGTCGAAGTGTGCGGTGATCTCGCCACCGAGCGACGCCGCCCCGTCGAGACGCACGCCAGCGCCACCCGGGGAACGGTAGGCGGTGATGACACCGGTGTCCGGACGGAAGCCGTTGTTCGGGTCCTCGGTGGTGATGCGGGTCTGCAGGGCCGCGCCGCGCAGCTGGATGCTGTCCTGGCTCAGGCCCATGTCCTCCAGCGATGCGCCGGCGAGGATGTTCATCTGCGCCTTGACCAGGTCGACGGAGGTGACCTCCTCGGTGACGGTGTGCTCGACCTGGATACGCGGGTTCATCTCGATGAAGACGTGGTTCTCGTTCTCGTCGACGAGGAACTCCACGGTGCCGGCGCCGTAGTAGTTGATCGACTCGCAGAACTTCACCGCGTCCGCGCAGATCCGGTCGCGCAACTCTTCCGAGATGTGCTGTGCCGGGGCGATCTCCACGACCTTCTGGTGGCGACGCTGCAGGGAGCAGTCACGCTCGTACAGGTGGATGATGTTGCCCTGGGTGTCACCGAGGATCTGGACCTCGATGTGCTGCGGGTTGATCACCGCACGTTCGATGTACACCCGACCGTCACCGAAGGCGGCGGCAGCCTCGCGGGATGCCTCGGCGGCCTTGGCGCGCAGTTCCTCGGGGGAGCCGACGAAGCGCATCCCTCGTCCGCCACCACCGGCGACGGCCTTGACGAACAGCGGGTAGGCGCGTCCCTCGGCATAGGAGACCAGCTCGTCGAGGTCCTCGCTGGGCTCGGAGTCGTCCAGGATCGGCAGGCCGGCCTTGCGGGCGGCTTCCACCGCCGCGGACTTGTCGCCGGTCAGATCCAGAGTCTCCGGCGACGGCCCGATGAAGGTCAGTCCGTTCTCGGCGCACTTACGTGCCAGGGCCGCGTTCTCGGAGAGGAACCCGTATCCGGGGTAGACGGCGTCCGCCCCGGTCTGCACCGCGGCGCGGATGATCTCGTCGGGGTCGAGGTACGCCTTGACCGGCGAACCTTCGGTGCCGATGCGCACGGCTTCGTCGGCGAAGGCGCGGTGGAAGGAGTTGCGGTCCTCGCGGGGGTACACCGCGACGGTGGACGCACCGGTCTCGTAGGCGGCGCGGAAGGCGCGGACGGCGATCTCGCCGCGGTTGGCGACGACGATCTTGGAGAATGACGGTAGGGGAGCCATGTGGTGGCGTCCTTTCGGTCGGGCGGGGGCGGGGTGTTGTCCCACGCGTCCCGGGGCTATTTCTGCAGCTGGTCTATCCGGCTGGTCTATCCGGCAATTGTATGGGGTTCACAAACACCACAGGCCCGGCAATACACGTCGCGACTGCGGTGCTTCACCGGACCTGAGGTGGCTACTGTGCCGTGGGGGCATGCCTGTCATACCGGTGACGGCGTGACAAACGGCCTAGTTCTTGCTGCTGTTGACGGCGTCGGCGACGACACGCTGGGGGACACCGTTGTAGGCGCTCAGCGGACGGATCAGCGCGTTGGACTCGTTCTGCTCCACGATGTGCGCGGTCCAGCCGACGACGCGGGAGATCACGAAGATCGGGGTGAAGAACGGGATGTCGATGCCGAGCATGTAGTAGGTCGGGCCCGCGGGGAAGTCGAGGTTCGGCAGGATGCCGGTGCGCTTCTCCATGGCGGCCTGCATGTTGTCGTACATCTGGACCCACCTGTCACCGTCGTGATTGGCGGCGGTGCGGCGCATGGCGGCCTCCATGGACGGCACGCGCGAGTCACCCTTCTTGTACACGCGGTGGCCGAAGCCCATGATCTTCTCTTTGTTGTCGGCCTTGTTCAGGACCCACTCCTCGGCCTTCGCCGGGTCGTCGACCTCGATGAAGTTGTGCATCACGGCCTCGTTGGCACCACCGTGCAGGGCACCCTTGAGGGCGCCGACGGCACCGGTGACCGCGGAGTAGACGTCCGAGGTGGTGGAGGTGATCACGCGACCGGTGAAGGTCGAGGCGTTGAAGGAGTGCTCGGCGTAGAGGATCAGCGACTCATCGAAGGCCTTGACGTCGTCGATCATGTTGGCCGGGGAGTCCGGGCCGTCGCCGAAGCACATGTACAGGAAGTTCGATGCGATGCCGCGGGTACGCGACGGCGGGATGTACTCCAGGTCGCGGCGACGACGCAGGTCGTAGGCGACGATGCCGGGCAGCTTGGCCAGCAGGCTGACACCGGTGCGGCGCACGGTGTCAGAGCTGCTGTCCTCGTTGGTGACGTCCTGGGCACCGAGCCAGCTGATGGCGGTACGCACCACGTCCATGGGGTGGGCGGTCTTGGGCATCGAGTTGATGACGTCCAGGAGGCTGCGGGACAGCGGGCGCATGGCGCGCTCACGCTGGCCGAACTCCTGGGCCTCGCGCCAGGTGGGGAGCTCGCCGTTCCAGAGCAGGTAGGCGACGTCCTCGAAGGAGCAGTGCTCGACGAGTTCCTGGACGGGGTAACCGCGGTAGGTCAGGGAGTTGGTCTCCGGGTTGACCTTGGACACGGCGGTCTCGTCAACGACAACGCCGTTCAGGCCCTTGCGGATCTCGGGGGAGGTATCGCTCATCAGTGGTTCCTCTCGGTGTGAGTTGTGGTGTGTAGCGGGGGACTACCTGGTGGGGTCGTAGTTCTCGCGGGAGTAGGTGAAGACTCCCTGGTCGAACTCGTTGTACTCGTCGTAGCGCAGCAGCTCGTAGAGTCGCGAGCGGTGCTGCATGCGGTCCAGCCACTCGGCCTGGGTGCCGGTGGAGGCGATCTCGCCGAGCGCCTCCTCGACCTGGCCCATGGCGATGCGCAGCGTGGTGACCGGGAAGATGACGGCGTTGAAGCCGATCTCCTCCAGCAGCGACGCCGGCAGCAGCTCGGACTTGCCGAACTCGGTCATGTTCGCCAGCAGCGGGATGTCCACGGCGGCGCGGAACTTCTCGAAGTCCTCCGGGGTGTGCAGCGCCTCGGTGAAGATCATGTCGGCACCGGCGTCGGCGTAGGCCTTGGCCCGCTCGATGGCGGAGTCGATGCCTTCGACACCGGCGGCGTCGGTCCGGGCGCAGATGACGAACTGGTCGTCACGACGCTCCTTCACCGCGGCACCGATGCGGCGGAGCATGACGTCGGCGGGGACGACCTCCTTGCCGTCGAGGTGGCCGCAGCGCTTCGGGTTGACTTGGTCCTCCAGGTGGCAACCGGCGACGCCGGCGTCCTCGAGCTCGGAGACGGTGCGGGCTGCGGACATGGGCTCACCGAAGCCGGTGTCGGCGTCGACCAGGACCGGCAGGTTGGTGGAGCGCGCGATCTGCCGGGAGCGTCCGGCGACCTCGGTGAGCGTGGTCAGACCGATGTCCGGCAGTGCCAGGTCGGCGGCGACGACGGCACCGGAGACGTAGACGCCCTCGAAACCGGCCTCCTGGATCGCACGGGCGACCAGCGGGGAGAAGGCTCCCGGCAGGCGGGTGATCTTCTCCGAGGCCAGGCTGTCCCGGAACGCCTTACGACGGTCGGTCGGGCTGATGTTGCTGGAGTAGAGGCCCGCCATCCTAGAACAGCCCTTCGTGGATCTTCGGGGCCTTGGCCAGCACGTCCTCGGAGAAGGTGACGGTGAGCTGGTTGAGCTCGCCGGCGTCCAGGGACAGGGTGTTCTGCGCGGCCTCGAGGAAGCGGTCCTGCTCCTTCTCGTCGACCAGGCCCTCGGCCAGGGTGCGGAACTTGTTGATGTACTGGTCCCGGGTGAAGGGGTGCGCGCCCAGCGGGTGGGCGTCGGCGACGGCCAGCTCGTCCTCGAGGACGGTGCCGTCCTTGAGGGTGATGACGGCCTTGGCGCCGAAGGCCTTCTCGTTGGGGTCGGTGGAGTGGTAGCGGCGGGTCCACTCCGGGTCCTCGACGGTGGAGATCTTGTTCCACAGCTCGATGGTCTCCGGACGGTTCGCACGCTCCGGGGAGTAGCTGCGCTCATGGTGCCACTCGCCGTCCTCCAGGGCCACGGCGAAGATGTACATCACCGAGTGGTCCAGGGTCTCGCGGGAGGCGTTCGGGTCGAACTTCTGCGGGTCGTTCGCACCGGTGCCGATGACGTAGTGGGTGTGGTGGCTGGTGTGCAGGACGATGGACTCGACCTGCGACAGGTCGCTGATCTGCTTGCCCATGCGGCGGGCCAGGTCGATCGGGGCCTGGGACTGGTACTCCGCGGAGTGCTCCTTGGTGTAGGTGTCCAGGATGCCGCGCTTCTCCTCGCCGGCGCCGGGCAGCGGGACGGTGTAGTTGGCGTCCTTGCCGTCGAGCATCCAGGCGATGAAGCCGTCCTCGCCCTCCCAGATGGGGGCGGGGGCGCCCTCGCCGCGCATCGCGCGGTCGACGGACTCGATGGCCATCTTGCCGGCGAAGGCGGGGGCGAAGGCCTTCCAGGAGCTGATCAGACCCTTACGGGACTGACGGGTGGCGGTGGTGGTGTGCAGCGCCTGGCCGATGGCCTGGTAGATGGTCTCGGTGTCCAGCTTGAGCAGGGTTCCGATACCGGCGGCGACCGACGGGCCGAGGTGGGCGACGTGGTCGATCTTGTGCTCGTGCAGGCAGATGCCCTTGACCAGGTCGACCTGGATCTCGTAGCCGGTGACGATACCGCGGACCAGGTCGCTGCCGTTGAGTCCCTTGTGCTGGGCGGTGGCCAGGATCGGGGGGATGTTGTCGCCGGGGTGGGAGTACTCGGCGGCGAGGAAGGTGTCGTGGAAGTCCAGCTCGCGCACGGCGGTGCCGTTGGCCAGGGCGGCCCACTCCGGGGAGTAGGTGCCGGGGACGCCGAAGACGGTGGCGCCCGGGGAGAACGGGTGGCTCAGGGCCTGGGAGCGAGCGGTCGACGGCGGGCGGCGCAGCACGGAGGCGACGGCGACCGAGGCGTTGTCGATGATGCGGTTGACCGCCATGTCGGCGGAGTCGGCGGGAACGGCCACCGGGTCGGCCGCGACCTCGGCGACCTTCCAGGCGAGGTGCTCCTTCTGGGGGAAATCCTCTGCGGACGGGTGGACGCGAACTGAGTGTTTCTCCACGGCTGTGGGTCTCCTTGATGTCGTGGTGGGCCGAAAGTCATCAGTCGACGTGACCGGTGACTGGCGCTACTGCGGAACAAGTGCTGTGACCGTCGACACAGCGACGGTATGTCCCCTACTATGCCACCCGGTCGTCCAGATTCCGTTTGCTGGGTGAACTGGCGGGGGTGGGGCCGGAGATGGCGGACCGACGGTGTTCCCGGTTCACCACATGTGGTCCGACCTTGTCCCGCCAGTACATTCGTCGGACGCGACGGTATGATCCGCCGGTCCTGCGCATGCCCCCGATCGGCATCCGTGTAGTTCCCGTTCCAGGAAAGGAGCGGGGGTACTGCGGGCGTTCGTGCTGGGGTGCCCGGTACTGCTGCAGTGCCGCGGGCCATCGTGGCCACCACTGCCGGACAGCGGGGGATACCGACCCCGCCCCGTGGCCTTTCTCCCGGGTGGGTACTACACTCTGCAGGCCATGCAACAGACGCGCCCCGACCTCTCCGACTACCCCCACTTCTCGGCCGGGAAGGTCCGCGAGATCTACGAGATCGACCAGGACACCCTGCTCATGGTGGCCACCGACCGGATCTCGGCCTATGACTTCATCCTGGACAGCCCGATCCCGGACAAGGGCCGCATCCTCACCGCGATGAGCGACTTCTTCTTCGCCGCCCTCGACGTCCCCAACCACCTCGCCGGACCGGCGGATGACCCGCGCATTCCCGAGAGTGTCCTCGGCCGGGCCCAGGTCTGCCGCAAGCTGGACATGCTGCCCTTCGAATGCGTCGTGCGCGGCTACCTCACCGGATCGGGTCTGAAGGAGTACCGGAACACTGGTGAGGTGTGTGGCGTGGAACTGCCCGAGGGGCTGACCGAGGCGTCCAGACTGCCGGAACCCATCTTCACCCCGGCGACGAAGGCGGAGATCGGCGACCACGACGAGAACGTCCCCTTCTCCCGCGTCGTCAACGACCTGGGTGCCGAGCGTGCCGAGGAACTGCGCCGGGCGTCCATCGAGATCTACACCCGCGCCGCCGAGATCGCCGCCGAGCACGGCATCATCCTGGCGGACACGAAGTTCGAGTTCGGGTTGGACGCCGAGGGCACCCTGGTGCTGGCCGACGAGGTCCTCACCCCGGACTCCTCGCGGTACTGGCCGCTGGACTCCTACGAGGTGGGCAAGGTGCAGCCCAGCTTCGACAAACAGTACGTGCGCAACTGGCTGACCGGCACGAAGTCCGGCTGGGACCCCGCTGACGGCACCCCGCCGCCGGAGCTGCCCGGATCCGTACTCGAGGCCACGCGGGAACGTTACGTGGAGGCCTACGAGCGGATTTCCGGCATGCGCTTCGCCGACTGGATCGGCACCTGCAGCGACCGGTAAACGGCGCCCAGACGGTGCCCGGGCGGTCCGCAGGCGGCGCGCGTAGAAACCGTGTCCGGGGTAGGGGCTACCATCGTGAGCCATGGAACCCACTACCCCGTCCGACCACTCATCCACTGCTGCCCCGGGGGATGCCCCGGTCACCGTGTCGGCATTGCCGCCGGTCGCGGCGAAGCTGCCCGTCACCCGGTCTTTCCACGGCCGTGACCTGCAGGACGACTATGAGTGGCTGCGGGACAAGGAGAACCCGGAGGTCCGGGCGCACCTCGAGGCCGAGAACGCCTGGACCGAGTCACGCACCAGCCACCTCAAGCCGCTGGAGGACGCCATCTTCACCGAGGTGAAGTCGCGGATCCAGGAGACCGACCTCTCGGTCCCGGTACGCTCCGGCGACTGGTGGTACTTCTCGCGGACCCAGGAGGGGCAGAGTTACGTCCAGATGTGCCGGATCCCGGTGGACAAGGGGGCCGGCGACGGCTCTGACAGTGCCAGCCAGCTCGCCCAGTGGGCCCCGCCGGAGATCGTCCCCGGCGAGTCAGCCCCCGGCGAGGAGGTCATCCTGGACTGCAACACCCTGGCCGAGGGAGCGGAATTCTTCAGCCTGGGCGCGGCCAGCGTGACCCTCGACGGCACCCTGTTGGCCTACTCGGTGGACAACGTCGGCGATGAGCGTTTCACCCTGCAGGTCAAGGATCTGACCACCGGTGACCTGCTGGACGACCGCCTCGAGGACATCGCCTACGGCGCCACCTGGGTCGGAGACGACCACCTCTTCTACCAGCGCGTCGACGACGCCTGGCGTCCCCACGAGATCTGGCGTCACCGCATCGGCACACCGGAGAGTGCGGACGTGTGCGTCTTCCGGGAGGACGACGAGCACTACTGGACCGGGGTGGGGGTCACCCGTTCGGAACGGTTCCTACTGGTCTCCACCGCCTCGAAGACCACCTCGGAGACCTGGTACCTGGACCTGGACACCGACCCCGAGGGTGGGCTGACCTGCGTGCGTCCCCGTGAGAAGGACGTCCAGTACGACGTCGACCATGTCGTCGTCGGCGGTCAGGACGCCTGGCTGGTCGTGCGCGAGGAGCTGGACGGCCTGCCCAACGGTGAGGTCGGACGGGCGCCGGTGGGGCCGATCGCCACCTTCGACGAGGAAGCGTCCTACGAGGTCATCGTGGCCCACCGTGACGACGTGCGTGTCGAAGGGGTGGACTGCTTCGCCGACCACCTGGTGCTGGCCACCCGGGAGAACGCGGTGGAGAAGCTGGCCCTGATGGACCTCTCCGAGGGCTGGGGAGAGTTCGAGCGCATCAGCTTCGACGAGGAGATCTACTCCGCTGGCACCGTCGGCAATTCGGAGTGGAGGTCCCCGGTGCTGCGGATCAGCTACACCAGCTACGTCACCCCGGGGCAGGTGTGGGAGATCGACCTGACCACCGGGGAGCGGGTGCTGCGCAAGGAGCAGACCGTGCTGGCCGGACCGGACGGTGAGGAGTTCGACGCCTCCCGCTACACCGCCTCGCGTCACTGGACCACCGCCTCCGACGGGGCACGGATCCCGGTCTCGCTGATCCGTCGGGTCGACGTTCCCCTGGAGCAGGTCAACCCGGTACTGCTCTACGGCTACGGCTCCTACGAGGCGAGCATGGACCCGTACTTCTCCGTCTTCCGCCTGTCCATGCTGGACCGCGGTGTGGTCTACGCCGTGGCGCACGTGCGCGGCGGCGGCGAGATGGGCCGGGCCTGGTACGAACAGGGCAAGGCGATGTCGAAGATGAACACCTTCACCGACTTCGTCGCCGTGGCCGATGACCTCATCGCCCACGGCTACACCACCCCGGAGAAGATGGTCGCCGAGGGCGGTTCCGCCGGGGGACTGCTGATGGGTGCGGTGGCGAACCTGGCACCGGACCGTTTCGCCGGGATCGAGGCCGTGGTCCCCTTCGTCGACCCGCTGACCTCGATTCTCATGCCGGAACTGCCGTTGACGGTGACCGAGTGGGAGGAGTGGGGCGACCCGTACCACGACCCCACGGTCTACGACTACATGGCGACCTACTCGCCGTACGAGAACGTCACCGAACAGGCCTACCCGCCGATCCTGGCGGTCAGCGGGCTCAACGACACCCGAGTGCTGTACGTGGAACCGACGAAGTGGATCGCGAAACTTCGTGAGGTCGCCGGCCGGGTGTCCCAGGAACAGCGCGGCAGTGAGTTCCTGCTGAAGACCGACATGACCTCCGGACATGGGGGAGTGTCGGGACGCTACGAGAAGTGGCGGCAGTCCGCTTTCGAGACCGCCTGGGAGCTCGACCGGATGGGCGCGACCGAGCGGATCTGACGGAGGCGCGGTGACGGCCGCCTGACGCTGCACCACCGCTGCGTCCCCGCTGCGTCTCTGTCGCGTCCCCGCTGTCCCCTCACTCCCGTTCCGTGGTGGTGACACCCCGTCGCGACCAACACGGGGCGGCAGTTTCAGATTCCGGGCCAACCGGTAAGGTTGGGGATTGTTCAAGATCCCGATCGCCAACCCCTGATCACCAACCCTTCACTGATGGAGAGAAGCACCGTGGCTCGAGTCGTTGTCAATGTCATGCCCAAGGCGGAGATCCTGGACCCCCAGGGTCAGGCCGTCGTCCGAGCCCTGGGGCGAATCGGCGTCTCGGGTGTCGCAGATGTCCGTCAGGGCAAGCGGTTCGAGCTGGAGGTGGACGGCACCGTGACCGCCGAGGACCTCGAGCACATCGCCAGCACCCTGCTCGCCAACACCGTGATCGAGGACTACGAGGTCGTCACCGCGGAGATCGCCGGGGAGAACAAGTAATGACGGCCCGCATCGGTGTCATCACCTTCCCCGGAACCCTCGACGACGTCGACGCCGCCCGCGCGGTGACCGTCGCCGGGGCCGAGGCCGTGAGCCTCTGGCACGCCGACGCCGACCTGAAGGACGTCGACGCCGTCGTCGTCCCCGGCGGCTTCTCCTACGGCGACTACCTGCGCTCCGGCGCCATCGCCGCCCAGGCCCCCGTCATGCGCTCGGTCGTCGAGCAGGCGGGCGAGGGTCTGCCCGTGCTCGGAATCTGCAACGGCTTCCAGATCCTCACCGAGGCAGGTCTGCTGCCCGGTGCCCTGACCCGCAACCAGGGCCTGCACTTCCACTGTGTGGACACCTACCTCGAGGTCGTCAACACCTCCACCGCGTGGACCTCCACCTTCAGTGAGGGCCAGAAGATCTTCATCCCGTCCAAGCACGGTGAGGGACGTTTTCAGGCCTCCGCCGAGACCGTCGCCGAGCTGGAGGGCGAGGGTCGTGTGGTCTTCCGCTACACCGACAACTTCAACGGCTCGGTCAACGGCATCGCCGGCATCACCTCGGCCAACGGCCGGGTCGTTGGCCTGATGCCGCACCCCGAGCACGCCGTCGAGACGATCACCGGCCCGTCGTTGGACGGTCTTGAACTGTTCCTGTCCGCCGTCGGCACCGTCGGTGCGGGCGCTGCCTGAGTCCACGAGACGTCTGTAGAGAAGTCTGAAGCGAAGTCTGTAGAGGAAGATCAATGACTGTCCACAACGACACCGTCGCCCACGCAGCCGACACCCCCGACCTGGACCAGCCCTGGGCAGAGCTCGGCCTGAAGGCCGACGAGTACCAGCGCATCCGCGACATCCTCGGACGTCGCCCCACCGCCGCCGAGTTGGCCATGTACTCGGTGATGTGGTCGGAGCACTGTTCTTACAAGTCCTCCAAGGTGCACCTGCGCTACTTCGGTGAGACCACCACCGAGGAGATGCAGTCCAAGATGCTCGCCGGGATCGGCGAGAACGCCGGTGTGATCGACATCGGCGACGGCAACGCCGTCACCTTCAAGGTCGAGTCCCACAACCACCCGTCCTACGTCGAGCCGTACCAGGGTGCGGCCACCGGTGTCGGCGGCATCGTCCGCGACATCATGGCCATGGGTGCCCGTCCGGTCGCCGTGATGGACCAGCTTCGCTTCGGTGCGGCGGATGCCCCCGACACCCAGCGCGTGCTGCCCGGCGTGGTGGCCGGCGTCGGCGGCTACGGCAACTGCCTGGGCCTGCCGAACATCGGCGGCGAAACCGTCTTCGATGCGTCCTACGCCGGTAACCCGCTGGTCAACGCCCTGTGTGTCGGAACACTCAAGAGCGATGACCTCAAGCTCGCCTTCGCCTCCGGTGTCGGCAACCGGGTGATCCTCTTCGGCTCCCGCACCGGACTGGACGGCATCGGCGGCGTGTCCGTGCTCGCCTCCGACACCTTCGAGGAAGGGGCCGAGCGCAAGTTGCCCGCCGTCCAGGTCGGCGACCCCTTCGCCGAGAAGGTGCTCATCGAGTGCTGCCTGGACCTCTACGACGCCGGTGTGGTCGTCGGCATCCAGGATCTCGGCGGAGCCGGCCTGTCCTGTGCGACCTCCGAGCTGGCCGCCGCCGGTGACGGTGGCATGCACATCAACCTCGACAATGTGCACCTGCGCGCGGAGAACATGTCCGCCGCCGACATCCTGTCCTCGGAGTCGCAGGAGCGCATGATGGCCGTCGTCACCCCGGACAACGTCGATGCCTTCATGGAGATCTGCGCCAAGTGGGAGGTCATCGCCTCCGACCTGGGCGAGGTCACCGACGGCGACCACCTGGTTATCGAGCACCAGGGTGAGATCGTCGTCGACGCCGACGCCGCCACCATGGCCGACGAGGGCCCGGTCTACGAGCGTCCCTACGCCCGCCCGGAGACCCAGGACGCACTGAACACCGCCCCGGAGCTGGCCCGTCCGGCCACCGTCGAGGCCGTGCGCCAGGCGGTGCTGGACCTGGCGTCCTCCCCGGCGCTGTGCTCGCGTGCGTACATCACCGAGCAGTACGACCGCTACGTCCGCGGCAACACGGTGCTGGCGAAGAACGCCGACGGTGGCGTCCTGCGTATCGACGAGGAGACCGGACGCGGCATCGCCGTCGCCACCGACGCCTCCGGCCGGTACACCAAGCTGGACCCGAACACCGGTGCGCGCCTGGCCCTGGCCGAGGCCTTCCGCAACGTCTCCGTCACCGGTGCGACCCCGGTCGCGCTGTCGAACTGCCTGAACTTCGGCTCCCCGGAGGACGCCGGCGTGATGTGGCAGTTCCGTGAGGCCGTCCACGGTCTGGCCGACGGTGCGGCTGAGCTGGGCATCCCGGTCACCGGCGGTAACGTCTCTTTCTACAACCAGACCGGCTCCGAGGCCATCCTGCCGACCCCGGTGATCGCCGTGCTGGGCACCATCGACGACGTCGCCACCCGCATCCCCGCCCAGCCGGTCGCCGGTGAGTACCAGCTGCTGCTGGTCGGTGCTGAGACCGCCGATGAGTTCGGTGGATCGATCTGGCAGCAGGTCGCCCACGGCACCCTCGCCGGCCTGCCGCCGCAGGTCGACCTGGCTGCCGAGCAGAAACTGGGTGCAGCCCTGTCGGAGCTGCGCGGAGTCGTCGCCTCCGCACATGACCTCTCCGAGGGCGGCCTGTCGCAGGCACTGGTGGAGTTCGCCGTGCAGTCGGGTGCCGCCGTGTCCGTCGACCCGGTCGCTGCACTGTCCGAGTCCGCGACCACCGGTGACGCCGTCGCCGACGTGTTCACCGCCCTGGCATCCGAGACCGCGACCCGCGTGCTCGTCGCCGTCGAGGCCGGCAAGGTCGCCGAGGCCGAGACCGTCTTCGGTAACCACGGTGTGCCGGTGTCGCGGCTGGGTGTCGCCCTCGTCTCCGGTGACGTCTCCGCGGCCGGCTCCGGTTCCGGGGGCCAGGTCATCGAGGTGACCACCGAGGGCGCTGCCTTCACTCTGCCCGTCACCGAGGCGCGCGCTGCGTGGGAGGGCACCCTGCCTCGCCTGTTCAGCCACGCCGTGGGCGCTAACTCCGTCGTGGAGTAGGACGCACCGCGGTCGGGTGCCTCGGCCAGACGCCATCGGCCGGGGCAGCGGCCGTGCGCCGCAGCGTCCTACCGCGGGCGTCGCCCTGACAATCGACCCGAACTGAACATAGATCCGCTGAATCCCAGGATTCGCGGGATCCATGCTCAGTTCGGGTCGTTCTTGGTCGTTCTTGGTTGATCTTGGCAGGTCTCGGCCACCTGTGGTCGTCTCAAGGATGCCGCAGGTCGCCCAAGGCGGCCGCTGGGGGTACTTCGGGCAGCAGGGAAGGGTGTCGGAAACGAGCAGCACAAGGGCCTAATCCCGGTGTCTACCCGTGAGTGAGGACATTTCCCCGCTGCGAACAACGAGAAACCTAGTTTTTGCTAATCTCCTCTTTGTCTTCAATAGGGGTGCAACTGACGGCACCCGACGTTTCAAGAGAAAAGAAGGCCCAATGGCTCACTATGACCTGTACCAGTCCCTGGGGCTGGACCGACAAGCGTCGACCGCGGATCTCGCCCGCGACCTCGACGACCGGCTGTCCTCCGCGGCCCCCGACGACGCCGGAATGATCGACCAGCTGACGACCGCGCGCGCCATCCTCGGTGATGACACCCGCCGCGGGCTGTACGACCAGCGGTTGGACGACCCGAACGCGGCCGAGATCGACATCGACTCCCTGCACGAGCTCGCAGCGCTGAACGTCGCCGGATCAGCGAGTGCCGGGGCGGGTGCCAGCGCCGCCGGCGCCGCCGGCGCCGCCGGTGCCTCTGGCGCCGGCAGGGGTCAGCAGTTCCAGCAGCAGGCCGGACAGTTCGCCCGCACCGCCGGGGCGAAGACCGCCGAGGCCACCCACCAGGTGCAGGACTCCTTCATGCAGTCCAAGGGGCTGGCCATCGGCATCACCGCACTGGTGACCGCCGTGGTCGTGCTCCTCGGCGGCTGGGGCATCGGGAAGATCTTCGGTGGCGACGGCCAGCCCGACTTCTCCGACGCGCAGAAGACCGTCAACACCTTCCTCGAGCAGAAGAGTGCCGATGACCTGCGGAGCTGGCTGAACGACAACACCGCCCACCAGAACCGTGAAGACATCCTGCGCGCCATGGGGGCAGACGAGGACGCCTACGACTCCTTCAGCGGCATGGACTCCTTCTTCGACGCCAGCAGCCTGGAGGCTGGCGCCGGTATGTCCTTCGAGCAACAGGCCATCTACTTCGGCACAGACGTGGACGAGATCTACGAGGAAGCCGAGGATGAGGGATTCTCCCGCGACGAGGTCGACTCGATGGTGATCATCGGGATCAAGGACGGCTCCGACAACTACAAGGGCGAGATCACCTTGGTGAAGAAGGACGGCGACTACAAGATCATCGACGTCACCAAGTCCTATTCCGCCAGCGACTACGAGTAGAAGAGGTTCACCATCATGGCTCACTATGACATCTACCAGTCGCTCGGACTGGAGCGTTTTGCGTCCTCGACGGACCTTGCCCAGCAGATCGACGACCGTCTCGCCGCCGTCGGGCCGGGCGATGCCGGGGCGAGGGAAGAACTGACCGTCGCCCGCTCCATTCTCGGTGACGAGACCCGCCGCGGTCTCTACGATCAGCGGTTGGACGACCCCTCCGCCGCTGAGATCGACATCGACTCCCTGCGGGAGCTCGCCTCCCTCAACCTCGGGGGACAGTCCGGAGGCTCAGCTGCCTCCACCGGGTCGGGTAAGGGGCAGCAGTTCCAGCAGCAGGCCGGACAGTTCGCCCGCACCGCCGGGACGAAGACCGCCGAGGCGTCCCACCAGGTGCAGGACTCCTTCAAACAGTCCAAGGGTCTTGCGATCATCGTCACCGCCGTGGTGACCGCAGTGGTCGTCGGCGTGGCCGGCTGGGCACTGGGACTGTTCGGTAAGACCGAGGACAAGGCCGCCAAGGGCCTGGTCAACGAGATGCTCGACAAGAACAACTCCGATGACCTTCGTTCCTGGATCCAGGACAACTCCACCCACCAGGACCGCGACGAGGTCATGAGCACATTGAAGCTCAGCGGTGACGATTCCTTCAACGGGATGGACGCCCTGTTCGGCGGCAGCGACCTCTCCGCCGGTACCCGGGTGTTGGACGCTGAACAGTTGAAGATGTCCCTCGGTAGTTCCAGCAAGGACTTCTACGAGGGGGCTGAGGACGAGGGCTACACCCGCGAAGAAATCGACAGCACGGTCTTCATCGCCGTCATCGACAAGAACGACAAGCCCAGGGGTGCTGTGGGCATGCTCGAGCGGGACGGCGATTTCCAGATCATCGCCGTCGAGACCCTGGACTAATTTAGCTCATCGGGTACTGGCTCTCATTGCGCAACGGCTCGACCAGCGGCATCGGCCGGTACTTCGTGCGCAGCTCACGCAGCGTGACGGCGTGTTGCTCCAGGCGCTTGTCCTCCGGGGTGGTGGGGACGAACTTGCGGGCCGGTAGGGGATTGCCGTCGATGTCGGTGGAGATGTAGGTCATCGACGCGTGGATCGCCACCGGCAGGTTGCCGGTACCTTCCCGCGGGTCACCGGCGCGAAGGTGCACCGACACCGACAGGCTGCGCACGTCCGTCCGGATCACCCGGGCCTCGACCTCGACGAGGTCGCCGATGTGCACAGGACGGTAGAAGCGGAAACCGCCGGCGTACACCGCCACCGTCCGCTCCCCGGTCCATGCCGAGGTGCACGCCGAGGCAGCCTCGTCGATCCACTCCATGGCAGTACCACCGTGGACGTTGCCGCCCCAGTTGACGTCGGTGGGCTTGGCCATGAAGCGGTGGGTCATCCGGGGTGCGGTGGAGGCGTCCGGATCATCGGAGTAGGACTGCTTGAGCATCTCCTCCTCGATCGCCTTGCGCAGCTGCACGCGCGACATCGCGGCGTCCCGGACCCGGATCTCCTCCTCGGTCTTCGGCTCGTACGGCGGCACCGGCATGGACTTGCGGTCCTCGGTCATCGCCACGAAGATCACCAGGCAGTCGCAGGCGCGGGTGAATACGCCCTCGCGTGGGTCGGCGGACAGCACCTCGTTGACGATGTGCATCGACGAGCGGCCGGTGGCCACGATGCGCGAGCGGACCTCCACGATGTGGCCGGAGGGAATGGGGCGTGTGAAGTGGATGTGGCCCACATAGGCAGTCACGCAGTATGCGCCGGACCAGCCGACCGCACAGGCGTAGGCTCCCTTATCGATCCATTCCAGTACGCGGCCGCCGTGTACGCCGAGAGCACCTTGCATCAGGATGTCGGTGGGCGCAGCCATGAATCGGAGCGTCGTCTGGGAGTGCAGTTCTCGTCCCTGGGCGGCTGCCTGTGCTCCTGTATCCGGCACGGATTCCCTTTCGGTAGATCGGTGATGCAGTCCATGGTACAGACCCTAAGATGGCTGCATGACAGTCAGCAGAGTAGATCCTGCCGCCGTGCGCGCGGCCCTCCTTGACGTCTGGCCGTGGGTGTCGGCACCTGAGGGTACTCCGCGGCCACCGCGGGCGAAAGTCGCCGCCGCGGTGCGCCTCACCGTCGCCCAACTGGGTCAGGACGCCCCAGGTCACAGCGTCGAGGTCAGGGTGCCTCCCTTTGCTGCGGTGCAGTGCGTCGCCGGCTCGGTGCACCGGCGTGGCACCCCACCGAATGTCGTCGAATGCGATGCGCTGACCTGGCTGGGACTGGCCGGGGGACTGCTCGACGTGGACGCGGCGATCGCCGCCGGTGCAGAGGTGTCCGGGGCCCACGCCACCGACATCGCCCACTGGTTGCCGGTCGTTGCAGTGCAGGACGGGTCGGGAAGGTAGTCTTGTGACAGCCTGCTCCGCATGAATCGAGCGGAACGGGGCGCACGAGAGCAAATGAAAGCATGGGATTGTGACTGACCTGACCGACACCCCCGATACGTCCGACAACGCCGACGGCGCGAGTTACGCCGCTGCCGGTGTCGACATCGAAGCTGGCGACCGTGCGGTGGAGCTCTTCGCCCCGCTGGCGAAGCAGGCCACCCGACCGGAGGTCAGGGGAGGTCTCGGCGGCTTCGCCGGACTTTTTGCACTGGGGGAGTACGAGAAGCCGCTTCTCGCCGCCGGATCGGACGGGGTGGGCACCAAGCTCGCCGTCGCCCAGGCGATGGACAGGCACGACACCATCGGACGTGACCTGGTCGCCATGGTCGTCGATGACCTCGTGGTCTGCGGCGCTGAGCCGCTGTTCCTGCAGGACTACATCGCCGTCGGTAAGGTCGTGCCCGAGAAGGTCGCCGAGATCGTGTCCGGCATCGCCGCCGGCTGCGTCGACGCCGGTTGTGCCCTGCTGGGCGGCGAGACCGCCGAGCACCCCGGTGTGATGGAGGTCGACGACTACGACGTCTCCGCCACCGCCGTCGGTGTGGTCGAGGAGGCCAAGCTGCTCGGCCCCGACCGGGTCCGTAACGGTGACGTGGTCATCGCCATGGCGGCCTCGGGCCTGCACTCCAACGGCTACAGCCTGGCCCGCCACGTGCTCCTGGATCGCGCCGGTCTCGACCTCGACGGATACAGCGAGGAGTTGGGACGCACCCTCGGCGAGGAGATGCTCGAACCCACCCGTATCTACGCGCTGGACTGCCTTGCACTGGCCGCCGAATGCGATGTTCACACCTTCTCCCACGTCACCGGTGGCGGTCTGGCCGCGAACCTGGCCCGCGTCATTCCGGACGGCCTGGTCGCCGAGCTGAACCGTGGCTCCTGGGAGCCGCTGCCGATCTTCCGGCTCATCGAGCGTCTCGGCAAGGTCTCCCGCGAGGAGATGGAGAAGACCTTCAACATGGGCGTCGGCATGGTCGCCGTCGTCGGCGAGGACGATGCAGAGCGCGCCCTGGCGATGCTCACCGCCCGCCACGTTGACTGCTGGAAGCTCGGTCAGCTGCGTCTCGCAGAGGACGGCGAGGACGCCTCCGGCGACGCCGTGATGGTCGGGGAACACTCCCACAGCTAGCCCCGCACGACGCCCATCCCCGGTGGACCAGTGATCCCCGGGGGTGAGTCATATGTCGAGGGGGGCAGCATGCAGAGAACCGGTGCCGGCGCAGATCATCTGCACCGGCACCGGTTCTCTCGGGGAGTGTTCCCGGGGGAGGGTACGGTCCCGTTACCGGCCGTGTTCCCGACCACTACCGGTCGTTGGACTCCTCGGCACCCCAGTCGTCCCACTCCTCGTAGTCACTCTCATGAGAGCCTTCATTCTCAGAGGAGAGCTCACGCTGGAGGCTCTCCAAATCCATGTCGGGAGAGCTGTACTTCAGCTGACGTGCAACCTTGGTTTGCTTTGCCTTCGCGCGGCCGCGACCCATGGCCTGACCCCCTCGGGTGTCCAGGCGAATGGCCGGGGAATTGTGGCCATTCGCGCTCTGTGTCTGTGTATCTCTTCTGCCACCACAATAGCGGTTGTGGGCGCAGTTGTCAGACACACCCCTCCGTCGGGCTGAGGTGCCGCCTGTTCCCGCAGGTCAGTTGCAGGTGGAGGTGGTCACGCCCTTCCCTTCAGCCGGTCGACCGCCGCCTTGCCGGGCCGGGCGGACGTATCGACCCGGACATCATCGGGGTCCACCGAGGCATCGATGCCGTCCACGCTCAACGGCGGCACGTCCGCACCGGCCGCCAGTTTCTCGATCACCTGACGCTTGAGCAGCGCCAACGCCACCGGGCCGAAATCGGCATCCTGGACGGTGCGTCCTATCCGGCCGACCGTCCTGCCACCGGCGGTGACCGGCGCACCGGTCTCCGGGGCGCGCTGCGCCGAGCCGTCCAGCTGCAGCACCACCAACTGACGCGGCGGGCGACCAAGGTTGTGCACCCGCGACACCGTCTCCTGGCCGCGGTAACACCCCTTGTTCAGGTGCACGGCGGTGTCAGTGGGCAGGGCGGTGTCCTCGGCCAGTCGGGTGGCCTCGCCGGCGGCCAGGACGTCAGCACCGAGGAAGGCGGTGACCTCGTGGGGGATCAGCCGCTCATCGGTGTCCACGCCGAGCTCCGGCCACCGGTCCCGCACGCGCAGGGCATCGAGTGCCCAGCCACCGGTGGGGCGGGCCCCCTCGGCGACGAGTGCGTCCCACACCGGGATCTGGTTGTCGGGTGCCACCCACAGGTCGACGACCGGCCGCCCGCCACAGGTGCGGGTGGACCAGTAGGCCACCAGGTCATCGGCGACGGCGGGAAGGGGGCTGGCTGCCCCGGCACGGGCAAGCCCGGTGGCAGGGTCAATCACGGCACCCACGTCAGGGCCGGGGTTCACCACACTGACCCGGACCAGGTCGGCGGGCTCTACCTTCACCTGGGCCCAGAAGATCATTTTCCGCAGGAAGTCCAGCAGGGCAGTGTCATCGGCACCTGTACCACTCCCGACGTCCAACAGCAGCGTGTCGGGCGCGACCGCGGCGACACCGAAGAGATGCTCCACCCGCCCCTGGGCATCCAACAGCAGGCCGTGGGTGGCGGAGCCCTCCGGAATCGCGTCGATCTTCTGCGAGATGAACCCGTTGAGCCAGCTCGCGGCCTCCGGCCCGGTGACGAGGATGGCGGAACCGTCCCACCCGTCGACGACACCGGTGTCGCCTTCGTCGATCCGGGTCTGCTCGACCAAGGGGGCACCGTAGTGCCGGGCGGTGCGGAAGTCGGTGCCCGAACCATCCTCGGTACTGGCCCCGGCGACGTGGTCGACGAGGGGACTGACGATCTCTGGCGTGTGCTCTGTGACGCTCACCCCACCCACCCTAGTACCACCCGGCACCCCGTGTCAGGCACACACCGGCTTAGACTGGTCGACCATGAGCACCAGCACCCCGCCCGCAGGCCCTGCAGAGATTGTCGTCGACGTCCACCCGGCCGGCGGACCGGCCCCGCACCTGGTCGACGGCACGGTGCCGGTGATCCACATCGACGACCTTGCCGCACGCCGCGGCGACGGAATCTTCGAGACGCTCATGGTCCGCGACGGCCGGGTCCGCAACCTGGAGCGGCACCTGGACCGCTTCGTGCGCGGCGCCGACCTGCTCGACCTGCCCACCCCGGACACCGGACGCTGGCTCGCCGCGGTCGACACGGCGCTGGACGCCTGGTGCGAGGCAGGCGGAGAGGAGGCCTCGTTACGGTGGCTGTATTCGCGGGGCCGCGAGTCTACCGGCGAGGTCACCGGCTGGGTGACGATCTCCCCGGAGTCCGCCTCGGTGGTCGACCAGCGCAGTAACGGGGTGCGCGTGATGACCGCCCACCGTGGCTTCTCGCTGAACATCGAGAGCGACTCGCCGTGGGCGCTGGTGGGTGCCAAGACCCTGTCGTACGCGATGAACATGGCGGCCCTGCGCCACGCCAAGGCGCAGGGGTTGGACGACGTGATCTTCGTCGCTGACGGCGACCGCGTGCTGGAAGGGCCGACCTCGACGGTGGTGGCGGTCACCGGACGCCGGATGGTCACCCCGGTGCAGGAGGTCGGCGTGCTGCCCGGCACCACCCAGGCCACCCTGTTCCGGCTCGCCGCCGAACAGGGCTGGGGGACCGGGGAAGAGGTGCTGACCGTGGACGACCTCAAGGCCGCCGACGGGGTGTGGTTGGTGTCCTCGGTGCGTATCCACGCCCGGGTCACCGAGATCGACGGGACCCCCCAGTCCCTCCCGGATCAGGCCGACGAGGTCGAGGCACTCATCGTGGAGGCCGCGACCCGCTAGCTGTACTTCCCGGGGAGGTTGTGAACGGCCCACCGGGGTGACGAGAAGCTAGCCGATCACCCGGGTGAGCTCGGCGGACATCCAGGGGGTGAGCTCGCCGCCGGCCCCACCGGCCCCGCCGGCGAGGCGCTCGTCGACCCAACCAAGGTTGTTGTTCGGCATCAGGCCGTAGAGCCGCTTGCCGGGGCCGAAGTCGGCCGGGCCGGTCTCGGTGGCCAGCGTCGAGGCGCTCTCCAGCTCCCAGGCGCGCTCGGTGCGGGGGCGGCCGTACATGACCTCGACCACGCCGGTGCTGTGCACCGTGAGGAACTCGATGTCGTCCTTCTCGCTGATCCGCACGAAACCGGTCTCCCGGAGATCCTGGCCGGTGGCCTCGCCGTTGTCGTCCAGTCGCCAGATCCGCGAGCTGTAGGACAGGTAGTTCTCGCCGTCGTGGGCGAAGACCAGCTGCTGCCCGAAGGCGTACTCGTCACCGCCGTCGACGGGGGAGGCGTGGCCCTCGCCGCGCCACACGCCGACCAGCGGCAGCAGGGCCAGCAGGCCGTCGTGCAGGTTCGGGCCCTCGCGGAGGTTGGCGGTGTCCTCGGCGACGGGGAGGTCACCCAGGGTGGGGAGGTTGCGTCCTGACGTCTGCTTGGCCTGCTCCTCGGCCCGGGCGACGGCCTCGTTGCCGCTGAGACCGCTGCCGCTGTTGCCGTTGGTACCAGTGTTCTCGGTTGTCATGGGGGACAGCCTACCGGTCCTACAGTCCGGGGCGTTCGTCCTCCCCGAGTGGGGCGGACCGCGGTGCGAGGTCGGAGACACTGATCTTGGTGAAGTACTCCGAGGCCTCGATGAACAGGCTGCCGCCGGAGGTGTAGACCCGACGGGGTGCGCTGTTCAGCGGCAGGGAGGACCTGGTGAACTCGAAGGTGAAGGCGTCCATCACCTTGTCCCGGGTGGCCTCGTCGAGGGCATTGATGTCGTCGGCGGAGCTGCCGTCCGGGGTGTCGGTGATCTCCACCGGTGTGAGGATGACATCGCCCTGCCAGACCCGCAGGTCCAGGTTCACCTCGTACGCCCCGTCCTCACCGTCCGGGGTGCCGGAGAGGTAGGCCTCGGTCTCCCAGCCGCCCTGCGGGGAGGAGTTGTCCTGGCTGCGCAGCGTGAGGTCGCTGATGCCCATATGCTCCCCGAGCTCCACGGTGTCCATCTGGATCCGGGTGAACACCTCTTCGGCAGGGGCGTCGCGGAAGTCACCGGTGAGTACCGCCGACCGGTCGAGTGTGATCTTCCTCGCAGAGGACGCCACGGTCACCCGTCCGAAATCGGGGATCTCGACGTCCCGGGACTCGACGTGGATCGACGGAACCTCGTTGGTCAGCACCGCGGCGGTGTAGGGCATACCGGTGACCAGAACCTCCGGCGGGGCGGCGAGGTGGGAGTCCCGGTAGATCCGGTCGGAGATCTGCTTCTCCACCCGGGCGGCCACGAGGCTGTCGACGACGATCCCGACGGCAACCAGTGAAAACAGGGTGATCAGGATGATGACCAGCACGCGCAGGCCACGGCGTCCCCCCGTGCGTCCTTTCCCACGATCCTTCCCGTTCCGACCGCGCGTGCGGTCGGCGCCCCGGGTCTCAGGTGTCGGGGCGGTGGCCGGTTCGGTCGTCTCTGGGGTGTCGTGCACCGCCCCAGCATACAAAGCGCCTGTCGGTGCGTGACAACGGCGAGGCCCGGGACCGGTCATGTTTCGGTCGTGTTTCACCGACCCGGGCGGGCTAATGTGCAGGTCGGCGCGGTGTAAGCTAGACGATACCGCGACCGGAAAGGATTCCCACCGTGCGACTTACCCTGCTCTCCGACAACCAGCACCTCCAGGAGGTGCTTCCGTCTCTTGAGCTGCTGACCCACGAGGTGGACATGTGGCCACCGACAGCGTCGTCGATCAAGGACATCGGAGTTGTGGACGCCGCGGACATCGTCATCGTCGACGTCACCGGAACCAACCTGCTCGCCGCCCGCGACCTGTGTCGTTCGGTCGCCGCCGCCCACCCGACCCGCCCGGTCGCCGTGGTCATGGCCGAGAGCAGTGTCATCGCCCTCGACGGATCCTGGGCGGTGGACGACTTCCTGTTGCCCACCGCGAGCCCCACCGAGGTGGACGCCCGGCTGCGCATGCTGATGACCCGACGTCCGGTGCCGGTGGAAGAGGCCGAGGACACCCAGGTCGCCTCGATCGGTGCCCTGGTCGTCGACGAGGTCACCTACGTCGCCCGGGTGGAGGGACGCCCCCTCGACCTGACGTACAAGGAGTTTGAGCTGCTGTACTTCCTGGTGCGACACCCGGGCCGGGTATTCAGCAGGGAACAGCTGCTCAAGGACGTGTGGGGTTACGACTACTTCGGAGGAACCCGCACGGTGGACGTCCACGTTCGACGACTCCGGGCGAAACTCGGCCAGGACTACGACAAGGTCATCGCCACAGTGCGTAACGTGGGGTACAAGGCAGTGGATTTCGACAACGAACCCACCCTGCCCGCCGCTCGGTCAGGCCACTGACATACGCCGACCGTGAGAAGTTACGGACTTGGAGACGGACATGCACACCGACACTGACCCCCAGAAAGCCACCACAGCCTCTGTATCCTCCGCACGCTCAGTGGTCTACCGCGATCTTGACGCGTCGTCGAGTGAGGAGTTGGCCGCGGTACGACACCTGCTCGACGAGGTCAGCAAGGCAGACGGTGTCCCCGCCTACGGGGAGGCCTTCCTCCGCGCCCTCGACTCCGAGTCCGCCGACAGTGTCGGCTACGTCCACATGGTCGCCGTGGAGGGCGATGAGCTGCTCGGCGTGGTCTCCATGAACTCCTCCTACCTCTGCGAGATCGCGGTCCACCCCGACCACCGGCGTCGCGGGATCGGTTCCGAACTGCTGCGCATCCTCGGCCGCAGTCTCGACGGTGACCAGCAGCTCAGCGTCTGGTCCCACGGTGCTCTGCCGGGCGCGATGGAGTTCGCCGACCACCGGCAGTCCCGCTTGGTCCGCGAACTGCTGAAGATGACGGTGGACTGCGACCCCACTCGTGAGGAGAGCGCCGCGCGCCGGGCGGACCTGCTGCACAGTCGCGACAAGTCGCTGGCCAAGATCCAGGACGCCGGGTACCGCGTCCTGGACTACGTCGAATCCTCGGCGAAGTTCGGCGGTCGGGTCACCGACGCAGAGTGGCTGCGGGTCAACAACGAGGCCTTCGCCTGGCATCCGGAGCAGGGCGGCTGGGACATGGAGAAGCTCCTCGACGCCCGGGACGTCGACTGGTTCGACCCCAACGGTGTGCTGCTGTTGTGGCAGGACGAGGAGTGTGTCGGTTTCCACTGGACCAAGCGTCCCGACGGTGACCCGCACGGCGAGGTGTACGTGGTCTGTCTCGCCGACGCCGCCCGAGGCAAGGGGTTGGGTACGCCGATGACGCTGCTGGGGATGGGGTACCTCCTGGACAACGGGGCACGGGCGATCGATCTCTACGTCGAGGGCGACAACGTTCCGGCGGTGGCCACCTACGAGAAGCTCGGATTCACCGTCGCGCACCGCGACGTCGTCTTCCGCGGCATTCTCTGACCAGGCATTTCGCAGAGTTCATTTTCCGTTCACCTGGTCGGTGCCTGGTGTCCACCATGCCTGCATAACGTACGTGGCCGTTGAATGTGGTGGATCCACAACGACACGTGAATGTTCTGTACACCCAGCATCGAAGGACGCCTCAAGTGAAGACCCAGACCCAGCGACCGCAGCGACGTACCGCGGCCACCACCGCAGCAGTGACCGTCGCGGTGAGCTCCCTCATCCTCGCCGGTTGCTCGAACTCCAACGACGGTTCGGCCGAAGGCGGCAGCGGCAACTACGAACTCAGCGGCACCGAGGGCACGCTAACCGGCGAAGGCGCCAGCTCCCAGCAGAAGGCCATCGAGCAGTTCGGTGTCGCCTACTCCTCCGCCGTGCCCGGTGCCACGCTGTCCTACAACGCCAGCGGTTCCGGCTCCGGTCAGACCCAGTTCCTCGCGAACCAGGTCGATTTCGCCGGCTCCGACTCGCCGTTGGACGAGGAGCAGGCCGCCGAGGCCACCAACCGTTGCGAGGGCAACGACGCCTGGCATCTGCCGCTGGTCATCGGCCCGGTCGCCGTCGCCTTCAACCTCGACGGTGTGGACGACCTGAACCTGTCGGTCGACACAATCGCGAAGATCTTCAACGGGGACATCCGCAACTGGAACGACGAGGCCATCGCCGCCGACAACGAGGGTGTCGACCTGCCGGACCAGCCGATCGACGTGCTGTACCGCTCCGAGGAGTCCGGTACCTCCGACAACTTCCAGAAGTTCCTGAACACCGCCACCGACGGCCTGTGGGAGAACGAGGGCAAGTCCTTCCCGACCGAAGTCGGTTCCGGTGCCCAGGGCTCCTCCGGAGTCTCCGACCAGGTCAAGGCCACCAACGGCTCCATCACCTACGTCGAGTCCGGTTTCGCCACCGCCAACGACCTGGGCATCGCCAACATCGACTTCGGCTCCGGCCCGACCGAGCTGAACGCAGAGACCGTCAACAACGCCCTCGGCGACGTCAGCTTCTCCGGTGAGGGCAACGACCTCGTCGTCGACTCCGAGGCACTGTTCGCCACGAACGAGGAAGACGCCTACCCGCTGGTGTTGACCACCTACGAGATCGTCTGCTCGGCCGGCTACGACGAGGAGACCGCCGCCCGCGTCAAGGACTTCATGTACACCGTCCTGGACAGCCAGGACGAGGACTACGAGGAGTCCGGTTACATCCCGCTGAGCGGCGAGTTCAAGGAGAAGCTCGAGACCGCGATCGGCGAGCTGGAGTAGAACCTCCCCACTCCTGCACGCACCTGCCCAGCAGCCTTCCTTTCACCGTCACAGTTAGAGGGAACCCACATACATGTCCCATTCCACGGCCAGTCACCTCCCCGGGGAGTCCGGTGCCTCACGTGCCGGACTCCCGGGGGGTGGTGGCATCAACGGCACCGATGACACCGGTGGCACCGGTACCCCCGGGCCCGGTGCGCCTGCCGCCACCGACCCCGGTGGAAACAGTCAGGTCGAGACCCGGGTCAAGAAGCGCCCGGGGGACCGGATCTTCGAGTACCTGTCCACCGGTGCCGCCGTCCTGATCACGGTGCTGATCGGCGCGATCGGCCTCTTCCTGGTCATCCGCGCCGTGCCGGCCCTGTCCCGACAGCGCGACGGTCTGCTGAGCTTCTTCACCTACGACGGCCGTTGGGACCTCAACTACACCTCCAACGACGGTGGGTGGATGCAGTTCGGCATCCCGAACCTCTTCTTCACCACCGTCATGGTGTCGCTGCTGGCACTGATCATCGCCATGCCCATCGCCCTGGGTGTCGCGATCTTCCTGTCGAACTACTGCCCGAAGCGGGCGGTGCGCCCGCTCGGCTTCATCGTCGACCTGCTCGCCGCCGTCCCGTCGATCGTCTTCGGCATCTGGGGCATGCAGGTCCTGGGCCCAGCCCTCGGCGGATTCTACGAATGGCTGGTGGGCTGGGGCGGAGGCTTCATCCTCTTCGACTGGCAGCAGGGTTCCTCACCGGCGTTCTCGACCAGCCGCAACATCTTCACCGGTGGCGTCGTCCTGGCGATCATGATCCTGCCGATCATCGCGGCGACCACCCGTGAGGTCTTCGTCCAGACCCCGCGTGGCCACATCGAGGCCGCGCTGGCCCTCGGCGCGACCCGCTGGGAGGTCGTGCGGATGACGGTGCTTCCTTTCGGACGCTCCGGCTACATCTCCGGTGCAATGCTCGGCCTCGGCCGTGCACTGGGTGAGACGATGGCGCTCTACATGGTCATCGCGTCCTCACCCGGGTTCCGGGGATCCCTGATGGACGGTGGCACCACCTTCGCCACCGCCATCGCCAACGCCGCCCCCGAGTTCAACGACGACACGAAGGCCGGTGCCTACATCGCCGCCGGCCTGGTGCTGTTCCTGCTGACCTTCCTGGTCAACGCAGCAGCCCGCGCAGTCGTCAAAAACAAGAAGTAGGAGATCGGACAGGATCATGACGACAACCTCCCACGATCTCGAGAATCGTCCCCACTCCGCACTCGCCGAGAGCGGCTTCAGCGACATCTCCACCTCCCGCAAGGCGCGCAACGGCCTCGCCACCGTGGTGGTCTACCTGACCATGGGCATCGCCGTCCTACCGCTGGTGTGGGTGCTGTGGGTGCTCATCCAGAAGGGGCTGCCCGTCATGCTCTCCGCCGACTGGTGGGTGTACGACATGGCCGGGCAGCTGTCCAACATCCCCGGCGGCGGCATCAGCCACGCCATCATCGGAACCCTGGTCCAGGCGTTGGTCACCACCCTGATCTCGGTGCCGATCGGTGTGCTCGTCGCGATCTACCTGGTGGAGTACTCCCGCGGTGGATTCCTGGGGCGCATCACCACCTTCATGGTGGACATCCTCACCGGTATCCCCTCGATCGTCGCCGCACTGTTCGTCTACGCCCTGTGGATCAGCATGTTCGGGTTCCAGCGTTCCGGCCTCGCGGTGTCCCTGGCACTGGTGCTGCTGATGATCCCGGTGATCGTCCGCAACACCGAGGAGATGTTGCGCATCGTCCCCATGGATCTGCGTGAGGCCGCCTACGCCCTCGGCGTACCGAAATGGAAGACGATCGTGCGGATCGTCCTGCCGACCGCCCTGTCCGGCATCGTCACCGGTGTGATGCTGGCCGTGGCCCGCATCATGGGTGAGTCCGCCCCGGTGCTCGTCCTGGTCGGTGCCTCGCCGGTGATCAACTGGAATGTCTTCTCCGGCAGCCAGAATTCACTGCCTCTGTTCATGCTGGAGATGTACAAGCTGCAGGCCAACCCGGAGGTGCTCGCCCGCCTGTGGGGTGCGGCGCTGACCCTGGTGCTCATCATCGCTGCGCTGAACATCGGTGCCCGACTCATCTCCGCCAAGTTCTCCGTCAAGGCTGACTAGGGCCGTCTAGGGCTGACTAGAGCCAGAATAAGGAATCACAACCATGGCCAAACGACTCGACCTCAAAGACGTCGACATCTTCTACGGGGACTTCCACGCCGTCCAGAACGTGAACCTGGCGGTCCCGCCCCGGTCCGTGACTGCTTTCATCGGTCCGTCCGGTTGCGGCAAGTCCACCGTCCTGCGCACCTTGAACCGCATGCACGAGGTCATCCCTGGTGCGTACGTCAAGGGACAGGTCCTCCTGGACGGTGAGGACATCTACGGACACCACGTCGATCCCGTCGCCGTGCGCAACACCATCGGCATGGTGTTCCAGAAGGCCAACCCGTTCCCCACGATGTCGATCGAGGAGAACGTCATCGCCGGCCTGAAGCTCTCCGGGGAGAGGAACAAGAAGAAGCTGCGTGAGGTGGCCGAAAAGTCACTGCGCTCGGCGAACCTCTGGGAAGAGGTCAAGGACCGTCTCGACAAGCCCGGTGGTGGACTGTCCGGCGGTCAGCAGCAGCGTCTGTGCATCGCCCGGGCGATCGCCGTCGAACCGGAGGTGTTGCTGATGGATGAGCCGTGTTCGGCGCTGGACCCCATCTCGACCCTGGCCGTGGAGGACCTGATCCACGAGCTGAAGGAGGAGTTCACGATCGTGATCGTGACCCACAACATGCAGCAGGCCGCGCGCGTCTCCGACCAGACCGCCTTCTACTCGCTGGAGGCCACCGGCAGGCCCGGACAGCTGGTCGAGGTCGGGCCCACGAGGAAGATCTTCGAGAGGCCGTCCCTCAAGGAGACCGAGGACTACATTTCAGGACGCTTCGGCTGACGTTCCACCACCCACCCCCGCTCAGTTTTCGTGCCACACTGGTGGCAGGAGAAAGGAGTCCCACATGGGTAGTCCCGTACACATCGTGTTGATGGGGGTGAGCGGCAGCGGCAAGGGGCCGCTCGCCGAGGAACTGCAGCGGCGCACCGGGTACACCGCGGCAACAGCCGCCGACCTGCAGCCGGAGGAGGTGCGCGATAAGATCGCGCAGGGGGGCTTCCTGACACCGGAGGACCGCCTGCCGTGGGCCTGGGCGATCCGGGACTGGATGGACGCCGCGGCGACCAAGGGGGAGTCGACCGTGGTGGTCAGCCTGGGGCTGGGGCGCCGGGCGCGGGACATCTTCCGCGAGGCCGAAGGGTTCGTGTTCTTCGTGCACGTGCACGGCACCGAAGACGTCATCCGGGAACGTGTCCTACGACGGACCGGTGAGGAACCGGATCCGGAGGTGCTGCGCGCCCAGTACGCTGAGTTGGAACGCCTGCGGGCCGATGAGTACGGCGTCCGACTCGACGCCACCCAGCCACCCGAGGTGTTGGCGGACGCGGCGCTGGTGTCGCTCGAGGTCACCCGGCGGGGTGCCGCGGACGCGGACAACTAGCGCCGCGGACGGGGGATCAGAACGAGTCTGACCCGTAACGGCGACGAATCTCGTCGAACTGCTCGCGCATGGTCTCCTGCTGCTCTTCGCTGCGGCGGGAGACCTCGTACTCGGCAGGCTGCATACCTGTGGCCAGGTACACCACCCGGGTACCGATGTTGACGGCGTGGTCGGAGTAGCGCTCGAAGTAGCGGGACAGCAGGGTGACATCCACCGCGGCGGAGACCGGGTAAGGCCATTCCTTCTTCCCGGTGAGGTGGAACATGTGCTCGTGGAGGTCGTCGACGGCATCGTCGTCGAGGGCGAGCTCCATGGCCTTCTCCGGGTCGTAGGTCACCAGGACGTCGTGCAGTTTCTCGCCGATGTCGTCGACCAGGCGGGCCATCTCACGGAAGTAGGGCTCGGTGGTCTCGGGGACGGCCGAGTCCGGGTGGCGACGGCGTGAGGTGCGCGCGATGTGCACCGCGAGGGTGGCCATGCGGGCCAGGTCCTCGACGATGTATGTACCGGACACGACCTGGCGCAGATCACGGGCCACCGGGCCCTCGAGGGCCAGCAGTTCGAAGGAGCGGGCCTCGGCCCGCTTACGGAGCTCCTCGACTTCGTCGATGGAGCTGAGGACTTTCTCGGCCACTTCGATGTCCTGCTCGAACAGGGCAACGCAGGCCGATGACATCATCTGACGGACCGTGTCGGCCATGAGCGCCAGTTCATGGGCGAAGATCCGCATCTGTTCCTGGTACACAGTGCGCATGCGGGCAAGTGTACGGCCCCCACGAAGGTTTCGCCCGATAAGTTCCGTGAAGTTCCTCAGCCGCCGTTGTTGGCGGCGTCCTCGGTCTCCGGGACGTGGGCGAGGTCGGCCTCGGGATCGTCCAACCAGCCGTCCGGCAGTGCCACCTTGCCGGGGGAACCCTGCCGGCCGCGGGCACCGTCGGCGTCGACGGCGCGGGCGTCCGACCCCCACATCGGGTCGAGGACCGCGCGCAGTGAGGTGAGGTCGGTGATCTGGCTGAGCTGACGGCGGATCTCCCCACCGGCCGGGAAGCCACGCATGTACCACGCCATGTGCTTGCGCATCTCCCGCACGCCGTACTCCTCACCCTCGTGGGCGGACAGCAGTTCAGCGTGGCGCATGATGATCCGGCAGACCTCGGCCAGGGTCGGTTCCTCGGGGACCGGTAGGCCGCGCAGGTGGGCGGAGAGCTCGGCGAACAGCCAGGGGCGGCCCAGGCAGCCACGTCCGACGACCACGCCGTCGCAACCGGTGTGCTCCATCATCGCCGCGGCGTCCGAGGCCTTGAAGATGTCACCGTTGCCCAGTACCGGCACCCCGGTGCCGTCCATGTGCTCCACCAGGCGGGCGATCTGGTCCCAGTCGGCGGTGCCGGAGTAGCGCTGGGCGGCGGTACGCCCGTGGCAGGCGACGGCGGCCGCGCCCTCGGCAGCGGCGATGCGTCCGGCATCGAGGTGGGTGTGGTGCTCGTCGTCGATGCCGACGCGGAACTTCACGGTGACCGGGATGGCGCGCTCGCCGCCGGAGCGTCCGGCATCCTCCACACCCTTGACCGCCGCGGCGACGATCGAGGAGTAGAGCCGACGCTTGAACGGCAGGGCGGAACCACCCCCACGGCGGGTGACCTTGGGCACCGGGCAACCGAAGTTCATGTCGATGTGGTCGGCGAGGTCCTCCTCGGCGATCATCCGGGCCGCCCGGTAGGTGTACTCCGGGTCGGTGGTGTAAAGCTGTAGGCTGCGCGGATCCTCGTCGGCGGCGAAGGTGGTCATGTGCAGCGTCTTGGGGTTGCGCTCGACCAGGGCGCGGGCGGTGACCATCTCGCAGACGTACAGTCCGGCGACGCTGCCCATGCGCTCGCGCTCCTGCTCCCGGCACAGGGTGCGGAAGGCGACGTTGGTGACCCCGGCCATCGGGGCGAGGACGACGGGGGAGTCCAGGTGGAAACGCCCGATGGACAGCGCGCTGTTCTGGGCGCTGTTCTGGGCGCTGCCCTGGATGGCGGCCGGTGCGGAAATGGTACTCACGGTGTCTGATTCTCACACTGCGGGACGGTGCAGTACAACGTGGGCGTCAGAGACATGGCACACCCAGACGGAGGTGATCTGTAGCGGACTCTCTACACTCGGGTGTGGGCGGTCACACCCGAAGGGCCGCCGGCTATGTCAGTAGCAGGGTCACTGTGCTATCAATGGTGGCAGGGATCACGTTTGGACAAGAAACAAATTGTGATATTTACAGACATAACACCGAACCACCGGGAATCACAGAGGAGATAGAGTGTCTGAGCGCATCGCCCACAGCGGTCTGAAGTCCAAGGTCATGACTGCCGAGGAGGCCGCCGAGTTCGTCAACAACGGCGACAAGGTCGGTACCTCCGGCTTCACCGGCGCCGGTTACCCCAAGGCGCTTCCCACTGCCATCGCGAACCGGGCGAAGGCCGCCCACGACCGCGGTGACGAGTTCCAGATCGAGCTGTTCACCGGTGCCTCCACCGCCGTCGACGAGGACGGCGTGCTGGCAGAGGCCGACGCCATCAGCTTCCGCGCCCCGTACAACTCCGATCCGGTGCTGCGTAACAAGATCAACGCCGGCGAGGTGCGTTACTGGGACATCCACCTGTCCCACCTGGGCAAGCAGGTCCAGGAGGGCTTCTTCGGTAAGTTCAACGTCGCCATCATCGAGGCCATCTGCATCCGTGAGGACGGATCCGTCGTCCCGTCCTCCGCCGTCGGCTGCAACCTCGAGTTCGTCGAGGCCGCAGACAAGGTGATCATCGAGGTCAACGAGTGGCAGTCCCGCGACCTCGAGGGCATGCACGACCTCTACAACATCGAGCCGATCGGACAGCGCACCCCGATCCAGATCACCAAGCCCGGCGACCGCATCGGTTCCACCGCGATGGAGATCGACCCGGAGAAGATCGTCGCGATCGTCGAGACCGACGCCGCCGACCGCAACGCCCCCTTCACCCCGGCCGACGAGACCTCCAAGAAGATCGCCGGCTACTTCCTCGACTTCCTCGAGGGTGAGGTCGCCGCCGGTCGCCTGGCCTACGACGGCTACATCATGCAGTCCGGTGTCGGTAACGTCCCGAACGCCGTGATGGCCGGCCTGCTGGACTCCAAGTTCGAGAACATCCAGGCCTACACAGAGGTCATCCAGGACGGCATGGTCGACCTGATCGACGCCGGCAAGATGACCGTCGCCTCGGCGACCTCCTTCTCGCTGTCCCCGGAGTACGCCGAGAAGATGAACGCGGAGGCCGCCAAGTACCGCGATAGCATCATCCTGCGTCCGCAGCAGGTCTCCAACCACCCGGAGGTCATCCGTCGACTCGGCCTGATCGCCACCAACGGCATGATCGAGGCCGACATCTACGGCAACATCAACTCCACCAACGTCTCCGGCTCCCGTGTGATGAACGGTATCGGTGGCTCGGGTGACTTCACCCGTAACGCCTTCATCTCCTCCTTCATCAGCCCCTCGGTGGCCAAGGGCGGCGACATCTCCGCGGTCGTCCCCTTTGCCTCGCACATCGACCACCACGAGCACGACGCCATGGTCGTCATCACCGAGAACGGCTACGCCGACCTGCGTGGCCTGGCGCCGCGTGACCGCGTGAAGAAGATGATCTCCATCGCCCACCCGTCCTACCAGCCGCTGCTGGAGGAGTACGTCGAGGCCGCGTCGAAGGGTAAGTTCCACCAGACCCCGCACGACCTGGCCAAGGCCTTCGAGTTCCACACCCGGTTCCTCGAGACCGGCTCGATGCACAAGTAGGTCGCTGGTCGGCCTAAACCAGCAACACGCGGCCCCGCCCCGGTCTATCGCACCTGGGCGGGGCTGATCTTTTTTGGGGAAACTCTCTGAACTGCGCAAACTCAGGCTCCTCCGTGGCGGGCGGTTCGCGGAGGTGCGAAAGCCCGGGCGGAGACGGGTTGGGGACCGATATGGGAGGGTGTATTGCCGTTGTCTGGGGGGCGTGGGATAGAATTCTCCCCGTGCTCGCCGGATGGCTTCCCGCCTTCTGTGAGTATGTGGGCCTTTAGCTCAGTTGGTAGAGCTACGGACTTTTAATCCGCAGGTCGTGGGTTCGAGCCCCACAGGGCCCACAAGTCACCCCCGGTACCTGTCCACGGTGCCGGGGGTTGCCTCTATCTCGCTGCGCTGCCGCAGGTTATGGGTTAATGGTCAGAATGTGTGTCTACTGCGGGCGTGTCACCGGCCGACCCCCCACTCTCTGGACCCCGGCGGACTTCACTGGATCGTCGGTGATGGCACGGTGATACTCGCCCGCTCATCTGCGGCGGGAGGGCTGTCGGGCACGCATGCGGGTGGTGTTTTGTCACGTACCCTGGGCGAATAGCCGTCCGGGAGCTATTATCCTGTCTTTTCGCCGGGGTGATCTGCTGCGCAGTGCGGAACCCGGACACACATTCTGACCATTAACCCCAGGTTGTTACGCCGAGTCCACACATTGCCCGATCCGTGACGCGGAAGGACGGAAAAGTGAACTCGGCGCCACGGTGCACAAGGACGCCCCGGTCGGAACAGGCCGGGGCGCCCGTCACCTCTCGATCGGCGAGTGTTCACGAGACGATGCGGAGCTCGAGAATCAGGCCGGGGGAACCCCGCCATGGGGCGGCAGCGAGCCGACCCGCTCGATGCCCTGTGGCATCAGGATGTAGTACGACGATGACTCGCCACTCGGGGCGGCATTCGAGTCACCGGGCAGCAGGTAGCGGTAGTTGACCTTGATCATGTTATCCGCGACCCGCTCCGTGGTCTGGTACGGGTAGGCCTCCGGGGTCGTCGTGCCGATGTACTTCGAACCGGCGAACAGCGCGACCTGGCGCGGTGAGGAACCGGTGGCGGCGGTCACGTCCAGCGTGATGGCCGACAGTGGCTTCGAAGAATCATAGTCCCGGGTCTCGGCGCCGAGGTGGGTCCACGGACTGTGGTCCGGGAGGTCCGGGGTCACTGCGGCGGCGTACCAGGCGGCCTGCTCGGGGGAGCGGACCGGTTCGGAGGTGTCCTGCTTCGGCGGGCTGGCCACGTCTGCGGCACTGGTGGAGGCGGCGACACCTGCCCCGCCGAAGGCGAGCAGGGTGGCGGTGGTCAGTGCAAGGGCACGCGAGCGGTGGCTCTTCGTCCGTGGTGTGGTGGTGCGGGGGTTCATGGTGAGACTCCTTTCCGTCGACAGGTCGACGAGTGGTGTCTGTGATGTTGAGCCTTGCACCCTTAGCGACCGAGTGCGCCCGGGAGAGTGTTACATCTCACACGTCGGATGCAGGTTGTGCAGGGTTCTGCGGTGGTCGCCTGATTCGGTGGGACGTTCCCGCAGTGCGGTACGCGGAGTACCCGCTGTGCGATGGCCCGGAGGGTGGCGTCGGCCCCCGGTCGGGTCATGCGGTGCGCCCAGGACGCGGCCACGGGGGTGTGGATTGTCCCGTCTGGTGAGAATCAAACGTCCGCCGATTGGGATTTCTGTGGTCGAACCACTAGAACTAGGAGGACGCCTTATTCATGAGAGGAACGCAGACATGACCGACTCCCCGGAGCAGACGCCGGCACAGTCCACGAAAAAGAAGCATCCGACCGCGAAAGAGGCTGACCGCTCGGCGGCCATCGCCGTCACCGCCTTCCCGGTATTCATCCTGGCCGGCACGGTCCTCGCCTTCTTCTTCCCCGCGCCGTTCCAGCCGCTGACCGACTACATCAACATCTTCCTGATGATCATCATGTTCGCGATGGGGCTCACGCTGACCATCCCGGACTTCAGGATGATCGCGAAGCGACCCGTCCCGGTCATCATCGGCGTGGTCGCCCAGTTCGTGATCATGCCGCTCCTCGCGATCTTCGTCGCCTGGGTGCTGGGTCTGAACCCGGCGCTGGCGGTCGGCCTGCTGATGCTCGGCTCGGTCCCCGGCGGAACCTCCTCCAACGTGATCACCTTCCTGTCGAAGGGCGATGTCGCCCTGTCGGTGGCGATGACCAGCGTGTCCACCCTGATCTCGCCGATCATGGCTCCCGCCCTGATGCTGCTGCTCGCCGACACCCGCACCGACGTCGACGGCTGGGGGATGGCGGTGTCTCTGGTCCAGACCGTGCTGCTGCCGGTCATCGGTGGCCTGGTGATCAGGACGGTCGTCGCCAACAAGTACCTCGACCCGATCATGCCTGTCCTGCCGTGGCTGTCGATCCTGGGCATCGGCGGCGTGGTGTTCCCTGCCGTCGCCAACAGTGCCGACCTGCTGGCCAGCGTGGGCCTCATCGTCTTCGTTGCCGTGCTGATGCACAACGTCCTGGGCTACGTCCTGGGCTACTTTGCCGGGCGTCTCTTCCGCCTGCCGGAGAAGGCCAACCGCACCATGGCCGTGGAGATCGGCACCCAGTCGGCCGGTCTCGCCTCCGGTATGGCCGGACGCTTCTTCAGCCCCGAGGCCGCTCTGCCAGGTGCGGTTGCTGCGGTGATCCACAACATCACCGGTGCGGTGTACTCCGCGATCGTCCGAAACCGGGCGCTGCCGGAGGACAAGTCCGCCGCGGACGCCTCCGGGGACGCTGCGGAAGACTCCCCCGTTAAGGTGTAGAACGGCCGTCTCGTGTCCGGACGCGCTGCTAGCGTGGGGACAATGACGGCCACACCCGAACGACCGGTGTTCTTCGTCTCCGACAGCACCGGAATCACCGCGGAGACCCTGGGGAACGCCCTGCTGGCGCAGTTCCCCGCCACCCGGTTCAGCCGGCGCGTCCTGCCGTTCGTGGACAGCGTCGACCTCGCCCGCCGGGCGGTGGAGGAGATCGCCTCCGTCGCAGACCGCGAACCGATCGTCTTCCTCACCGTCGGTGACGTCAATGTCGCCGCCGAGATGGGTGCCGCCCCCGGCGAGGTCATCGACCTGCTCGTCGGCCACCTCTCCCGGCTGGAGCAGGTCCTCGGGACCCGCCGCACCGCCGACTCCACCGCCTACCACCGGGTGGGGGACCCGGACCGCTACCACGACCGTATCAACGCCGTGGAATACACCATCGAGCATGACGACGCCGCCTCGCTGCGCCGCATCGACATCGCCGACCTGGTCATCATCGCCCCGTCGCGCTGCGGTAAAACCCCCACCGCGATGTACCTGGCCCTGCAGTACGGTCTGCGCGTGGCCAACTACCCACTCACCGAGGACGACACCCCCGGGCAGCTGCCGGGCGCGCTGACCGGGCTCGAGGGGCGTCTCTTCGGGCTCACCACCAGCGCCCAGCGGCTCAGTCAGATCCGCAGCGAGCGAAGACCAGGCAGCAGCTACGCCAGCCTGGCTCGCTGTCGGAACGAACTGCGGGACGCCGAGAACCTCTACCGGCGTCACCGCATCCCCTACGTCGACTCCCATGCCATGAGCGTGGAGGAGATGGCCAGCACCATTTTGGCCACCATGAACCTGCGAAACACCTGAAACCACCGCCCCAGAGAAACCGCCCCGCGCGAAAGGACCACACCCATGTCCACCCCTGACTCCCAACGCACCGTCATTCCCTTCACCGAGCTCGGCATGGACGACGTCCCCCAGGTCGGCGGCAAGAACGCCTCCCTGGGTGAGATGGTCGTCAACCTCGCTGACGCCGGCGTCCGCGTCCCCGGCGGTTTCGCCACCACCGCGGATGCCTACCGGGAGTTCCTCGCCGTCAACGGACTCGACGAGAAGATCAAGGACACCCTGTCCGACCTCGACCTCCAGGACGTCCGGGAGCTCGCAGTCCGCGGTACGCAGATCCGTCAGTGGATCCTGGACCAGCCCTTCCCGCAGTCTCTGGAGCGCGACATCCGCGACGCCTATGACGCACTCGTCGCCGGCGACAGTCACCCCGAGGAGGTGACCTGGGCGGTCCGGTCATCCGCGACCGCCGAGGACCTGCCGGAAGCCTCCTTCGCCGGCCAGCAGGAGACCTACCTCAACATCGGCGGCATCGACAATGTGCTCGAGGCCGTCCGCCACGTCTTCGCCTCCCTCTACAACGACCGGGCGATCTCCTACCGCGACCACCACGGCTTCGCCCACGACGAGGTCGCCCTGTCCGCCGGCGTGCAGCGCATGGTGCGCAGCGACATCGGTGCGTCCGGCGTGATGTTTACCGTGGACACCGAGTCCGGTTTCGACCGGGCGGTGTTCATCACCTCCGCCTACGGCCTCGGCGAGGCCGTGGTGCAGGGTGCTGTGAACCCGGACGAGTTCTACGTCTCCAAACCCGCCATCGCAGACGGCAGGACAGGTCGGGACGCCATCCTGTCGCGCACCGTCGGCGGCAAGGCCGTCGCCATGCGCTACGCCGAGGGCTCCGGTGTCGACTCCGCCACCCGGTGGGAGGACATCAGGGAGGACGACCGTGCGAAGTTCTCCATCACCGACGAGGAGGTCACCGAACTGGCCCGCCACGCCGTGGCCATCGAGGAGCACTACGGCCGGCCGATGGATATCGAGTGGGGACGCGACGGACTCGACGGCCAGCTCTACATCCTGCAGGCCCGCCCGGAGACCGTGGTCTTCCGTCGCGGCGCCGGGGAGGACGGGGGCCAGGTGCTGACCCGGTTCGAGATCGACCGGGCCGGTGCCGACGCCGCCGAGGTGCTCGCCGAAGGCCGCTCCATCGGCCAGCGCATCGGTGCCGGCCCGGTGCGCGTGCTGCGCTCGATCAAGGACATGGACCGCATGCAGACCGGAGATGTGCTGGTCGCCGAGATCACCGACCCGGACTGGGAACCGATCATGAAGCGTGCCTCGGCGATCATCACCGAACGTGGTGGACGTACCTGCCACGCCGCCATCATCGCCCGCGAACTGGGTGTCCCGGCGATCGTCGGCACCGGCAACGCCACCTCGGTGCTGCCCGACAGTGAGCAGGTCACCGTCTCCTGTGCCGAGGGTGACACCGGACGGGTCTACCGCGGTGCGGTCGACTTCGAGGAGAAGGAGACCCGGCTGGACGCCATGCCGGAGATCCCGGTGAAGCTGATGATGAACGTCGCCACCCCGGACCAGGCATTCGCCTTCTCCCACCTGCCGAACAGTGGTGTGGGGCTGGCGCGCATGGAGTTCATCATCAACCGGCAGATCGGTGTGCACCCCAAGGCGCTGCTGGAACGCGACTCACTGGATCCGGAGCTGCAGGCCGAGGTGGACGCAGCCCGGGCGGCATACCCGAGTCCCGAAGAGTTCTTCATCCAGCGCGTGGTCGAGGGCGTGTCGACGATCGCGGCGGCGTTCGACCCCAAGCCGGTGATCGTGCGGCTGTCGGACTTCAAGACCAACGAATACGCCAACCTCATCGCCGGTGAACGATACGAGCCGAACGAGGAGAACCCGATGCTCGGCTACCGGGGTGCCGCCCGGTACGTCTCCGATGAGTTCCGCGACTGCTTCGCCCTGGAGTGTGAGGCTCTGCGCCGGGTGCGTGACGACATGGGTCTGACCAATGTGCGGGTCATGGTGCCGTTCGTGCGCACCATCCCGGAGCTGCAGGACGTCCTGGAGGTCATGGCGTCCCACGGACTGGAGCGGGGGAAGAACGGCCTGCAGGTGGTGATGATGTGCGAGGTGCCGTCGAATTATCTGCTGGCCGAGGAGTTCCTCGAGCACGTGGACGGCTTCTCCATCGGCTCCAACGACATGACCCAGCTGGTGCTGGGCGTGGACCGCGACTCCGACCTGGTCGCCCACGACTTCGACGAGCGCGACCCCGCGGTGCTGAAGGTCATCGGCTCGGTGGTGCGGACCTGTGTGGAACTGGGTAAGTACGTCGGCATCTGTGGTCAGGGGCCGTCGGACCATCCGGACCTGGCGCAGTGGCTGGTGGAGCAGGGCATCGAGTCGATGTCGCTGACCCCGGACACCGTGGTGAAGACCTGGCTGTCGCTGGCAGGGGAGGAGTAGGCAACCCAACGGGGCGAACCGGGAGGTCCGGCGCGCGCACGGGTACGCCCATGCGTATACTGAATGGGACGGTCCTGTGGCGGTCGCCACAGGTAGCTCCTCACATTGATCTCTCTCCAGGAGGACCTTTCCATGAAGCTCAACGACGAAACCTCAGACGCAGTAGCCGTCCGACTCCGACGCGCCCGCGGGCAGCTCGAAGGCGTCATCGCCATGATCGAGAACGGCCGGGAGTGCGATGAGATCGTCACCCAGCTCGCCGCCGTGTCCCGTGCCGTGGGCCGCGCCGGGGTGAAGGCGATCTCCGGTGGGATGCTCGACTGCGCCCACGCCGAGCCGGAGGAAGTCCCGGAGGACTGGCAGGAACAGATGGAGAAGCTCTTCCTCTCCCTGTCCTGACAGCAGCGTCGTGGAGTCGTGGAAGCCCCCAAGCCACGGCTCCTGCAGTGGGGTCTCCACCGCCCGCTACTATCGGACCCTGTGATCCGCACGCTGCTCATCGACAACCACGACTCCTTCACCTGGAACCTCGTCCACGACCTGACCAGGGTGAACGGGGTCGCCCCGGTGGTCCTCCCCAACGACTGGGACCAGTGGGGGGAACAGGGCGCGGACCTGCTCGACCACATCGACAATGTGGTGATCTCTCCCGGCCCCGGCACCCCGGTCAACCCCGTCGACGTCGGTATCGCCCCGGCGGTCATCGCCGCCGCGGTCGAGAAGCACATCCCGGTGCTGGGCATCTGTCTCGGACACCAGCTCATCGCCCATCTGTACGGCGCCACAGTGGGCCCGGCCACCGAACCGGTTCACGGCCGGATCTTCCCGGTCACCCACGACGGCTCCGGGGTCTTCGCCGGCATCCCCTCACCTTTCGAGGTGGTCCGCTACCACTCCCTGGCCGTCAGTGACCTCCCGGCGACCGTCCACGTCGACGCGACCACCGCCGACGGCACGGTCATGGGTATCAGCGTGCCCGGGGCACTGCTGTGGGGGGTGCAGTTCCACCCCGAATCGGTGAAGACGAACCACGGCAGGGAACTGCTGGCCAACTTCGCCCAGCTCACCCGCGACTCCGGACGGGTGCGTCACGTCCGCGACCACGTCCTCGACCTGGGGGACCGGCAGGAGATTGACACCCGGGAGTTCTCCGAGGACCTCTTCCGCAGTCTTTTCGAAGCAGACGGCACCTCCGCTGCCGCCCGCCACGCCGTCTGGCTCGACGGCAACCGCACCGGGGATCCGCGTGCCCGGTTCACCGTGATGGGCGCGGCGGACGGCCGCAATGCCGGACCATCGGCGGCGGTGGCGACCGCCGACGTCGCCGCAGGTACGGTGACGGTCACCCGCCGCGAGGGCGCCGAGGTGATCGAGCAGGACGTCCTGACCTGGTTGAAGGACGATCTGGCGCGGTGGAACATCCGCGGTGGAGGACTCTCGGACGACCTGGAAGACCTGGCAGACCTGGCAGACCTGGCAGACCTGGCAGACCTGGCGGACCTGGCTGGGAAGGGGGACCGGCCGACGTCCTGCGGCTTCCGACTGGGGTGGGTGGGTTACCTGGGCTACGGGGTGAAGGCGCAGTGTTCCCGTGGTGAGGGTGCGGCGAATACGCATCCGTCGACGACGCCGGACGCCGGGTTCGTCTTCCTCGACCGGGCGGTGGTGATCGACCACGAGCGCGGTGAGGCACATCTGCTGACCCTCGATCATCCACGAGACCCGGAGACTGCCCGATGGGCGGCGGCGGGGGAGGACGCCTGGCGGGAACGCACTGCGGCGCTGATCCGGCGGTTGCTCACTGCCGAAGGGCGCGACGACGCTCCTGGTACACCCGACGAACCTGTTACGTCCGGAATGTTCGGCGAGTCCGGCACCGGGTTGCAGGTCGCCCTGCACGACCGGGCGGAGTACACCGCGAAAGTCCGGCAGATCCAGCAGTGGATCCGCGAGGGCGAGACCTACGAGGCCTGCCTGACCACCACGCTGGAGGCTGTCCCACCTGCGGCTGCCGACGGCCCCGACACTCTCGGTCTGTACCGCCGGCTGCGCCGCGACAACCCCGCACCCTTCGCGTCCTACCTCCGGCTGCCTGGGGCGACGGTGATGTCGACCTCACCGGAACGATTCCTGAGCGTCGACACCGCCGGCACGGTGACGTCCTCACCGATCAAGGGCACCCGGCCGGTCGGGGATGACGCCGCCGCCGACCAGCTCATCCGCGCCGAGCTGCAGAACAGCGAAAAGGACCGCGCCGAGAACCTGATGATCGTCGACCTGGTCCGGCACGACCTGGGTCGGGTCGCCGCGCCGGGCAGTGTCGCGGTTCCGGAGCTGTTCAGTGTGGAGAGTTATGCGACGGTCCACCAACTGGTCAGCACCGTCACCGCCACCCTCGACGCGGAATCCACCGGGGTGGACGCCGTGCGCGCCGCCTTCCCGCCCGGCTCGATGACCGGGGCGCCGAAGGAACGCACCATGCGCCTGCTGGAGGAGTTGGAGGACGGACCGCGCGGTGTCTACAGCGGGGCGGTCGGCTACTTCTCGTTGGACGGTGCGGTGGACCTGTCCGTGGTGATCCGCACGCTTGTGGCTGAGACAGGCGGGGTGGCTGAGACAGGCGGTACCGATGGCACAGGTGACTCACCGCGCTTCACCTACGGCGTCGGCGGGGCGGTGGTGACCCAGTCGGACCCGGACGCCGAGTACGACGAGACCGTGGTGAAGGCCACCCCACTGCTGCGGCTGCGGTGACGCTAGGCTCAGAAGGCATGAATGGTGATGACATCCGTGCCGCCTACGACTCCGTCCGCGCGGAGGTGGACGCGGCCGCCCGGGCAGCAGGGCGCGACCCGTCCGAGGTCCGCCTGTTGCCGGTGAGCAAGACTGTGCCGGTGGACCGGCTGAGACCGGCGGTCGAGGCTGGCCTGACCGAACTGGCCGAGAACAAGCCGCAGGAGGTCGGACGCAAGGCCGGCGAGATGGCTGACCTCCCGGTGCGGTGGGTGGCGATCGGCCACCTACAGACGAACAAGGCGAAGATCATCGCCGAGCACGCCGATGAGTTCCAGGCGTTGGACTCGGTGCGTCTGACTCAGGCCCTGCAGCGCCGGTTGGAGACCGCCGACCGGCACCTGGACGTCCTGATCCAGGTCAACACCTCCGGCGAGGAGGCGAAGACCGGTGCCTCGCCGGGCGACGTCGGGCAGATCCTGGAGGTTGCGGCGTCCTGCGACCGTCTGCGGGTGCGCGGGTTCATGACCGTGGCGACCAATACCGACGATGAGGCGGAGGTGCGACGCTGTTTCGCCCAGCTGCGAGGGATCCTGGACGCTGCGCGGGAGGACGCGGTGGTCGACCCGGAACTGCTCACCGAGCTGTCGATGGGTATGTCCGGGGACTATGCGATCGCCGTGGCCGAAGGTGCGACCTGCGTGCGCGTCGGGACGGCAATTTTCGGAGCCCGGGACTACGCCTGAGAGCCCTCTTGAGGCCAGAGGTATACATAGTGTGACCTGGAATTTTATCCCCGTGTTGGCGATTTGGGGTTGCGTGCTTTATTGTTAACACCGCTGCCGAACGGAAACGAACACGTGTCGTTCCGGTAGAGGTAGGGCTCCCATCGTCTAGTGGCCTAGGACTCCGCCCTTTCACGGCGGCAACACGGGTTCGAATCCCGTTGGGAGTACTGCGAGAGCAATCCCGCACAACTCAATATGGCCCTGTGGCGCAGTTGGTTAGCGCGCCGCCCTGTCACGGCGGAGGTCGCGAGTTCAAGTCTCGTCAGGGTCGCATATTCGTACAGCGGGCGCACACCATCACGGTGTGCGCCCGCTGTCGTCGTCTGTGCATACGATGGCGCATATGCGTATCTCATTGCTGGACCGGGCGAACACTCTCGCGGGACGCACCGGCGCCCCCCGGCGAGCTGAGCATTCCGACGCCGCATCCCTGCGAGCAGTCGTCGACCGGGCCCGTCGTGCCGAAGATCTCGGTTACCACCGGTTTCTCGTCGCTGAGCACCATGGCGTGCCTGGTATCGCCGGCAGTGCGCCGAGTGTCCTGACGGCGGCGGTCGGCCAGGCGACGTCCACGATCCGGATCGGTACCGCCGGCATCATGCTGCCGGACCATGTTCCTTTCGTGGTTGCCGAGCAGGTGGCGGTGCTCGCCGCCTTGTTTCCCGGCAGGGTGGACATCGGATTCGGGTCGTCGGTCGGGTTCACTCCCGCAGTGCGTAAGGCCCTGCGCCAGGACGAGGACGCCGCGCAGGCGCGTGAGGGCTACCTGGAGGCGCTCGACGAGGTCCTGGGGTACCTGCGTGGGGCAGCAGAGGTGACATTGCGCCCTGACGTGTCTGCGGCGCAGGAGAAGCCTGGCGTGTTCCTGCTCAGTGGCGGGTCGCCCTCAACCGTCCAGGCGGCCGCTGAGCGCGGCCTCGGGTTGATCCTCGGCGGGCCGGGGACGCAGGACGCAGGGACGGACGCCACCACGGAGGCGCCGATCGTCTCTGCGACGGTGGCGGTCGCGGCGTCCCGCGAGGCGGCCCGCGACCTCGTCCTGCCGGAGGTGTGGGCCCAGGTGATGTCCAGGAGTACCGGTGTCTTCGAGCCGCTGTCGCCGGTGGGGGAGCTTGACGAGGGGCGGTTGACCGGCCAGCAGCGACGGCGGATCCAGCAGGGGGTGGAACGCGCCATCTACGGCACGCAGGAGGAGGTCGCGGCGGTGTTGGGCGGCCTCGAGTCGCAGGGCTTCCCCGAGATCCTGGTGACCGGTGGGATGTCTGATGTGGCGGGACAATGCAACAGCGACGAGCTGCTTTCCGAGCTGGTCGGTACCGGAGCCAGTTAAGTGCTGTGACCTGTTGGTTTGCCGTTTCGCGAGAGCACTGTGTACAGTATGCGTTCGTGCACAGCGCCCGGGTCGGCCCGGGTGGCTACACGAGTTTGGCCCTGTGGCGCAGTTGGTTAGCGCGCCGCCCTGTCACGGCGGAGGTCGCGAGTTCAAGTCTCGTCAGGGTCGCTGGAAAGCTTCATTCCTGGCTTTCATGCCCAGATAGCTCAGTTGGTAGAGCGTACGCCTGAAAAGTGTAAGGTCCCTGGTTCGATCCCTGGTCTGGGCACAGTGAGCACGATCCCCCGGAGAGTTCACCTCTCCGGGGGTTTCCTGCATTCCGGGAGTGGTTGTTCCATGCCGCGACGTGCCCGGCCGCACACGCCGCGCCATGCACCGCGAAGCGCGCCTAGACTGGGGGCCATGAGTACCGGCGACACAGGCGACACGCGCCGTCCAGAGGCCACAGGACGCGACGAGGACCTCACCGTCATCCACGACACCGACCGCGGCAGTTTCGTCCTCGAGGTGGACGGTGAGGTGGCGGGGCACGCGGACTACGTCCAGCTCGGCGACATCCGCGATTTCAACCACACGGTGATCGACCCGTCCTACCGCGGACGTGGCCTATCGGCGCCACTGATCGCCACCGCGCTGGACGCCACCCGCGCCGAGGGCTACGGCGTTGTGCCGTCCTGCTCGGCGGTGGAGGGCTTCATGGCAAAGAACCCCAGCTACACCGATCTGGTGCGCTGAGGTTCCCTTCAGGACGCTGCGATGTCAGGACATCAGATGTTGTTCTGCATGTCGTTGACGTAGCCGGCCGGGTCGACCAACGGGGTGCGCTCGGTGTCCTTGCGGTGGCGGACCTTCGCCGGGGCGCCGATGAGGATCGAGTCCTCCGGGGCGTCCTTGGTGACCACGGAGTTCGCGCCGATCGCCGAGCGGGCACCGATGGTGATCGGGCCCAGGACCTTCGCCCCGGCGCCGACCATGACACCGTCGCCGATGGTGGGGTGGCGCTTGCGCTGCACGAGCTCGGAGCCGCCCAGGGTAACCCCGTGGTACAGCATCACGTCATCGCCGATCTCGGCGGTCTCACCGATGACCACGCCCATGCCGTGGTCGATGAAGAACCGGCGTCCGATCGTGGCACCGGGGTGGATCTCGATGCCGGTGAGGAAACGGCTGAACTGGCTGAGGATGCGGGCCGGGCCCTTCGCGCCGGACGTCCACAACTTGTGCGAGACCCGGTGGGCCCAGATCGCGTGCAGGCCGGAGTAGACGACGGCGTTCTCCAGGTCACCGCGGGCGGCAGGGTCGTGGGTCCGGGCGTTGTCCAGGTCTTCCTTGATGGTGCGCAGCAGACTCACCGCGGCGGTCCTCCTCGGTAGGGAATGGGTCGGGATAGTGGTGGATGTGGTGATTGTGGGGGGGGGGTGTTCGGGATGCGAAAACCCCGGCTCGCCGTGACGACCGCAGATCAGCTCAGATCAGGTCTTCACCTGTCGAGTCTACGGATGCTCACGCCGGCCGGGGTAGACGGTGGGGTGCCGGACGACTAGTCGCGCAGGTCGTCGAACAGCAGGGTGGAGACGTAACGCTCACCGAAGTCGGCGACGACGGCGACGATCAGCTTGCCCTCGTTCTCCGGCTTCTTGGCCTCCTCGACGGCGGCCCAGATGTTGGCACCGGTGGAGATACCGACCAGGATGCCCTCCTTGGCGGCGATCTCGCGAGCGAACTTCACGGAATCCTCGATGGTGGCGTCGTACACCTCGTCGATGATGTCCTTGTCCAGGTTGTCCGGGAAGAAGTTGGTGCCGATGCCCTGGATCTTGTGCGGGCCGAAGCGTCCCTCGGTCAGCAGCGGGGAGTCCTTGGGCTCCACGCCGACGATCTTGACGTCGGAGCTCTGCTCCTTGAGGTACTTGCCGGCGCCGGAGACGGTGCCGCCGGTGCCGATGCCGGCGATGAAGACGTCGACCTCGCCGTCGGTGTCGGCCCAGATCTCCGGGCCGGTGGTCTTGTAGTGGACCTCGGGGTTCGCCGGGTTGGCGAACTGGCGGGCCAGGACGGCGTTGTCGGTGGACTCGACGATCTCGTTGGCCTTGTCGACCGCGCCCTGCATGCCGGCCGGCGGCGGGGTCAGGACGAGCTCGGCGCCGAGGGCGCGCAGCAGGATGCGACGCTCGAGGGACATCGACTCGGGCATGGTCAGGATGACCTTGTAGCCGCGGGCCGCACCGACGGTGGCCAGGGCGATACCGGTGTTGCCGGAGGTGGCCTCGACGATGGTGCCGCCGGGCTTCAGGGAACCGTCCTTCTCGGCGGCGTCGATGATGGCGACACCGATGCGGTCCTTCACGGAGTTCGCCGGGTTGGCGGACTCAAGCTTGACGACCACGTTGCCGGGCAGTCCCTCGGTGAGCTTGTTGAGCTTCACCAGCGGGGTGTTGCCGATGAGGTCTGTGATGTTGTCGTAGATCTTTGCCATGACTCTTGCGGTGGTCCTTTCGTGTCCCTCGCTAGGACAGACCGAGCGGTCTGTCTGGATACCGTGCCCAGTGTACATCAGGCCACCCCCGGACGCCACGGTCTTATGGGACAATGGCCCCCACAGGCGGATACAGAACGGTACACACGATCCTCAATTGAAAGGGCACCAGCAACCCATGGCTTACGAGACCATCATCACCGAGACAGGGGAGGCCGGGTCCGCGACCGCGGCGGTCGCCACCATCACGCTCAACCGTCCAAAGGCGCTCAACGCACTGAACCAGACCGTGATGGAGGAGGTCGTCGCCGCACTGGAGGAGTTCGACGCCGACACCTCGGTCCGGGCGATCGTGATCACCGGTAGTGAGAAGGCTTTCGCCGCCGGTGCCGACATCACCCAGATGAAGGACCAGACCTGGCCCGACATCAAACTCAAGCGGTTCTACGCCCTGTGGGAGCGTGTCGCCCTGGTGCAGACCCCGATCATCACCGCGGTGTCCGGCTACGCTCTCGGCGGCGGCTGCGAGGTGGCGATGATGGGTGACATCATTCTGGCCAGCGAGAAGGCGAAGTTCGGTCAGCCGGAGATCACCCTCGGCGTGATCCCGGGCATGGGCGGCACCCAGCGGCTGACCCGCGCCGTGGGCAAGTACAAGGCGATGGACCTCATCCTCACCGGACGCACCATGGGTGCCGAGGAGGCCGAGCGTGCCGGCCTGGTGTCGCGCGTGCTGCCCGCCGAGGGGTTCCTGGACGCTGTCGCCGAGGTTGCGTCGACCGTGGCGTCCCACTCGGCGGTGGCGCTCGCCGCGGCGACCGAGACGGTGGATGCGGCGCTGAACACCCCACTGAACGAGGGGCTGCGCCAGGAACGCGAGGCGTTCTGGGGCCTGTTCGCCACCGAGGACCAGAAAGAGGGCATGAGCGCCTTCGTCGAGAAGCGCACGCCCGAGTGGAAGCACCGCTGACATGGCGAAATCAGTCAACTACACCAAGTCGGTGGGCCTGCCGGTAGCGCGCGCCCACGCCGTGGTCACCTCCGAGGCCTACCTGCTGACGGTGGACGAGACGTCGGACGGGTCGTCGTCGAACCTGGTGGTCGAGTCGGGGGAACGCACCGTGGAGCCCGACGGCACGGTCAATGCCGCCGTCGTGGCCAGCCAGCCGGCCAGCACCTCTGACGATGGCGCGTCAATCCCGGCGATGAGCGTGGAGCAGACCACTGTGGTCACCCCGCTGGTCGGCGGCCGGTTCACGGTGAGCTCTGTGACGGCGTTGCCGAAGGGGATGGGGTCCATGACACTGCTCCTGGAGTACCGCGGCGGGCAGGACTCCACGGACGGTCAGGACGCTGTGTCCGACGTTGCGTCCGACGCTGCGTCCGACGCTGCGGCAGTCACCGCCGTCGATGCGACCGTCACCGCCGAGGTCAAGATCCCGCTGCTCGGTGGGAAGCTCGCCGCCAAGCTGCTGGAGAAGTCCGAGGACAGTGTCGACAAGGCGATCAGGCGGGTGAACCGGCTCAGCGGGGAGCTGTGAGTCCCATGCCGTGATGCGGTGGGGTCGGCACCGCCCCTGTATGGGCGGTGTCAGGGGTGGGACCGGGGCAGATGAATGTCCGGTTGTGTGGAGGTTGTCTGCGGCCGCCCCTGACCTGCAGGGGGGACGTGGGGGGAATAGGACGGGGCGCGGGGGGTAGGGTGACTGGTCCGTTTTTCCGCCGGTGATGTCCGGTCCGTCCGGTCGATATCGGCTGATCAGATTGATCCGCAGGTCAGCGCAGGTCAGCATAGGTCACCCGGGGGAGTCGTCGGGGCTGGGGCTGTGACGCCGGCCACCAGATTTTGGGGGTAGTGAGACCGTTCCCTATACTCGTCACCAGAGAGCCCACCTCCCCCGAACTCGGGTGTTCCCTTTTCGGGGGTGAGAACAGATCGCCAAGAGAAAGGTGCACCGTGGAGCAGCAACGTCACCGCGATGACGAAGATGCCATCCGATCAGCACTTTCAGCCCTGAAGAACGCGACCGGAATCCCGGTCACGATGTTCGGAACCTGTCAGCAAGACGGCCGAATGGTGATCAACCAGTGGGTGGGGCTGCGCACACCGGCACTGAACAACCTGGTGGTCGAATCCGGCCAGGGTGTCGGTGGACGAGTCATGGCCACCCGCCGCCCTGTCGGTGTCTCGGACTATGCCCGTGCCAAGTCGATCTCGCACGAGTACGACCGTCCGATCCGGGATGAGGGCCTGCACTCCATCGTCGCCGTTCCGGTGATCGTGGGCCGCGACATGCGCGGCGTCCTGTACGCCGGCGTGCACTCCCCGGTGCGGATGGGGGACAAGGTACTCGAGGAAGTCACCATGACCGCCCGCGTGCTCGAGCAGGATCTGGCGGTGAACGCGGCAACCCGTCGGGGGGACGGGCCGAGCCGGGACGCTGCGGCCAAGCCGGTGCGTTCCATGTCCGGTGCCGAATGGGAGCAGGTCCGGGCAACACACTCCCGGCTGCGGATGTTGGCCAACCGGGTGGCTGACGAGGAGATCCGCCGTGATCTCGAGGTCCTCTGCGACCAGATGGTCAGCCCGGTGCGGGTCAAGCAGACGACGAAGCTCTCCGCCCGTGAACTGGACGTGCTGGCGTGCGTGGCCCTGGGGCACACCAATGTCGAGGCGGCCGAGGAGATGGGGATCGGTGCGGAGACCGTGAAGAGCTACCTCCGTTCGGTGATGCGCAAGTTGGGGGCCCACACTCGTTACGAGGCGGTCAATGCCGCCCGTCGCATCGGCGCACTGCCCTGATCGCCGGTAGGCTGGCCCCCGTGAAAGATCATTTCCTGGTGACCGGCGGAGCCCGGCTTGTTGGCTCAGTCAAGGTCGACGGTGCAAAAAACAGTGTCCTGAAACTGATGTCCGCGGCATTGCTCGCTGAGGGGACCACCGTTCTGCGGAACTGCCCCGACATCGCCGACGTCCCCTATATGGCCGACGTGCTCCGCGGACTCGGCTGCGAGGTCGAACTCGACAACGGCACGGCGACCATCCACACCCCGGCGGAGATCTCCTCGAACGCCGACATCGACGCGGTGCGTCAGTTCCGCGCCTCGGTCTGTGTGCTCGGTCCGCTCACCGCACGCTGTCACCATGCGGTGGTCGCTCTGCCGGGTGGGGACGCCATCGGCAGCCGTCCGCTGGACATGCACCAGTCAGGGCTGGAGAAGCTCGGCGCCCGGACGCGTATCGAGCACGGTTGTGTCGTCGCCGAAGCGGACGAACTGACCGGGGCCTCGATCATGCTGGACTTCCCGTCCGTCGGCGCCACGGAGAACATCCTCATGGCCGCGGTGCTCGCCGAGGGGACGACGGTACTGGACAATGCGGCACGGGAGCCCGAGATCGTCGACCTGTGCAATATGCTCCGCGTGATGGGGGCGAACCTCGAGGGGGAGGGGAGCAACACCATCACCGTGACCGGGGTTCCGAAGCTCAACCCGGTGGAGCATGAGGTCGTCGGTGACCGGATCGTCGCCGGCACATGGGCCTACGCTGCGGCGATGACGCAGGGTGACATCACCGTCGGTGGTATCAACCCGGAGCACCTGCACCTGGTGCTGGAGAAGTTGAAGCTGACCGGTGCATCGGTGGAGACCTATCCGACCGGGTTCCGGGTGATCCAGGAGCAGCGTGCCACGGCGGTGGATTACCAGACGCTGCCTTTCCCCGGCTTCCCCACGGACCTTCAGCCGCTGGCCATCGCTTTGTGCGCGGTGAGCGAGGGGCTGAGTGTGATCACCGAGAACATCTTCGAGTCCCGGTTCCGCTTCGTCGACGAGATGACGCGCCTGGGTGCGGACACCCACATCGACGGGCACCATGTCAGCCTGCGGGGCGTGGAGCAGTTGAGCTCTGCACCGGTGTGGTCCTCGGACATCCGGGCCGGCGCGGGCCTGGTCTTCGCCGGCCTGTGTGCTGACGGAGTGACGCAGGTCAACGACGTCTACCACATCGACCGGGGTTACCCGGGGTTCGTCGAGCAGCTCGTGGAGCTCGGGGCGACGGTGGAGCGGGTCAGCGAATAGTCCGGGTTCGGGCACCTTCGGCAACGAATAGTGACGGTGGAGCTGGGTCGGCGATGAGCACGGCTCGGGGATCCCGATCAACCTCGTGACATGGGGAGTTGTGGCTTATCGGGGCCCTGTGTAGATTAGTCCGAGTCAGAGCGACCGGCCAGCCGGGACTCAGGTTCTTACTGGGGCGGACGTTGTGTGACATTCTGCATGATCCTTTGACGGGTCGACTACGTCGATCGTGAGCGTGACCAGCTGGTTTGCTAATCAGCCGGGATGTGCGTAGGGTTCATGTTCTGCCGAGATGACGCACCTCCATGTTGGGAGGTGTGCGAAGTCTGGCT